>CAYGMR010000238.1:0-8803 GCA_964350725.1 uncultured Ardenticatenaceae bacterium
TAGTCACCTTATGCAATAAAAGGTTCATTTATGGCTTTAATTATTCCAGCCTCGCTCCTCATTCTTATCATCGTTTTGGCAAATCTTGTTGCGGAAAGCGACGATAAAAATATTCATCGTGTTTATACACTTCTGCTGATCGTCTTCAATGGACTGGTTGTATTACTCGGTCTACTCGCGGTTGTGGCTGCCCCCTTACTGCTATCAAATTTAGCCGCTTTTGAGTTGCCGGATTTGGATATCGTCACAGCAGGTTGGTCTCTGTTTTTTATTGGTTTGTGGGGTTTATTAGTCAGCTTGCAGCCGACACGCCGTCTTTTGGGTCGAATCATGCCGCTTGATCCGTCCTCACCTGTGCATACACTGGCGCTTGTGCTGGCGGGGTATTTGGTGGGCAATACTCTCTTAACATTGGTTTTAGGTGGACTAGAGGAGTTGGCAGAAACGGCCGTTGCCGTCACAGTCGCGGATGTTGTCATCCAACAGTTGGCCTTTGTCGCTGTGGCATTTGCCGGCGTAGGTGTAATCATGCGCCGCGACCCACAAGCGACATTGAAACGCCTGGGACTTGTACGTCCCACCGCAGCCCAATTGTTGATTGGCCTCGCGTGGATAGCCATTTTAGTATTTATGCAAGGTCTCGCGGGTGGTATTTGGGCCTGGCTCAATCCTGATTTGGCAGCAACACTTGAAGGGCTAAACGAATCGCTCCTGGGCGATTTCGATACCGTTGGCGAATGGCTCATCTTGGCCTTAGCCGCCGGTATTGGTGAAGAAATCTTATTCCGGGGTGCCATTCAACCCGTCTTTGGTCTGGGCATCACATCTTTGTTATTCGCAGTCGTGCATGTGCAGTACGGTTTCACCCCCATAACTGTAGTCGTTTTCCTCATCGGCATCATCCTGGGACTCATTCGCAAACGCTATAACACCACAACGGCCATCTTTGTACATGTAGGCTACAACTTCACCCTCGGCCTACTTAGCCTATTAGCTGTTTATTTAGAACAATTTATGCCTTCCTAGCCGTCCCAGGGCATTTGCATACTCGTTCTTATAGGCTTCTTGCGCCACAAATTGCACGATTTCCACAAATTTTAAGCATTGAAACTAGCCAAATTCGTCTCAATTAGTGAAATTCGTGGTAGAACTCTGGAGTATACAAACGCCCTACTAAACTCCAGGCTCAGTTTGTTAACAAGAAATAATAATATACACTATCATACCTTTTCAGTTGATGAACTCTCGATTATCTTCTGAATAAACTTTCAAGGACAAACTCATGAATATGCGTGTACTATCTCAAATTGAAAACAAGTTTAGTCAGTTGGCTTTTAATGAACAATTATGGCTTATCGAACGACTTGTCCAACATGTTAGAGAAACCACAATAAGTCAACCAAACTCCTTTGAGAATGATTTGGTTGCAATGGCTAATGATCCACAAATTCAAAACGAACTGCACCTTATTGAGGAAGAATTTTCCTTAACAGAAATGGATGGTCTAGAAATTGCATAATGACTATTCAGCGAGGATACTGTACGTCATTGTCTAGGATTATGATCTTAACAAAACACATATCCATCCAAAGAGTGTTAGAGTGATGAATTTTGTTTGCCACGCATTCAAAAAATGCTATAATGCCCTCCGATCGGGGCATGGCGCAGCCTGGTAGCGCGCTTCAATGGGGTTGAAGAGGTCGTGGGTTCGAATCCCGCTGCCCCGACTAGAATTAAAACGCCGTGCATTAAAATGCATGGCGTTTTTGTTTTTAGTACAGGTTTGTAAAATTCGTGGTAGATTTTTTCTGGCTTGTCCAGGTTAGGAATGACATGTATGAATGCAAAAAACGGACAAATCCGTAAAACCATCCTAATCGTCCTCACTGTTTTAGGCCTACTATTGATGGGGTTGAGCATCGCTGCCGATGCTATCCGCCTAGATGGCACACCTGGTTTTGGTGTCGTACAAATGGTCGCCTTCCTTACTGGATTAACGCTGCTGACCATTGCCGCTTACTTATTTGTTTATGGTTTGCGACCCAAAGGTTCACCGCGCTCATTGCAAGCGGATATTGGCGTACGGTTGGGTCTGACGGGCTTGGTTTTTGTTTATATTACTGGTTTTTCAGACTTGATCGGCATCGGCACACATGTAAACCCTTCATTTGAGCGCCCATTTGTAGGGCCGCTGCAACTGGGCGGCTTGTCCATAGGCATTCTGATCATCATCGCAGGGTTGTTGCTGTTATTCACAAGCAGAGGCACGACACGAGAAACATCATCAATGGAATTTCTTGTAAACAGCTCTCAATCTGTTCGCGAGGAAGCAGCAGAGGAACAAGCTGATGATCCAGGTTCAAGTTAACGGATGTTGTTTAGTTGAAAGGGTTGGTTGAGGATTGTGAACACGGCCGTATCCAAATTCGGCCGTTGGTAAGTGACAGAATATTGGGTTGTTTGTCCGGGGGGCGCAGTCCACACAAAAGGTGGGTTCGCCGATAATAGTTGATAGGCGGCACCGTCCGCTGTGCGCAAAGAAACATCACTTGGTGTGACCACAACTGGTTGATTACCCTGATTGATGATCTGTCCAGTCAGGCTCATATTATTGCCATCAGTCGAAATCTGAACACTTTGCAAGGTAATCGTGCTAAATTGAGCCGCATTATCGCCTGTGAATGGGATGTGCACTTGCGTGCGTGCGCCTGTCGTCCTGTCAATCACCACCCACTGCAAAACGTTGCTAACTAAACCGGCAGGAATCTGATAACCCACCGAAGCATCCAGCGAGCCACCCGCGTTAAGAAAGCCACCCGTCAAGGCTGGATTATTCCCAACTTGACTCGCAATTGGATTGAGTGCATATTGATTGCCGATTTCATCTACGAGCACAAGCTGCAGATTATTGACATCAACGGCCGTTAAGCCCACATTTTGCACGCGAAAATCGACAAGGAAGAAGGCAAAGCCAGATGGTGCCTGGGGACTATTGGGCACATAGGTCGCCCCCGTCACTGTGATTTGTAAATCACCTAATTGTGTGGGTTCACCTAATTCGACGGAGCCACCTTGGTTACCGCTGTTGCTTTCATTGATGATGTAACGGCCGTTGACCACCAAATTTTGCCCATTACTTTCATCCAACATGACCAGCGTGATACCGGGCGCATTTTGCTGGAAAATAGTGCGATCTTCAGTGGGTAGCAGCCGCTTTTGTTCAAACTCAAATAAGAATTGCCCACCCCCCTCGGTCACCATCCCAATTTGCGAACCAGGTGCCAATGAATCTAGCACGGCACGATTCTGATCAGAACCATTTAACGCCATGATGTAGTTGACAATGCTGCCATGTACCCAACCGGCGCTATTATCATCAGATACACCGGGCGACCAACTCGCATCGGGGTTAATTGTCTGTGAACTGACAGTAAAGGATTTTCCACCCAGGCTTAATTCTGCTGGAGAATCTAATGTCACCGATACGGTTGTCGAGCCGCTTATGCCCATGACAATCGCATCATTAGAACCAACGGCACCACCACCCGAAACTGGAAAAGGCGTCGGCTCACCACTACTAGGTGTCGATCCAGCCGTCTCATCCCCTTCGGGCCGCAGCAAAAAATAGCCCAACCCACAAATTGCCAGCAAACTGACAATAATCAGCGATACTAAAACCACAATTGGCGTGCGCCCTGCCATGATGGAGTTTCCAGCACCGGCTTCGTCTGCTTGCACAGAATCGTTTTCTTGTTCAGAACTCATAATTATGGAATATCACCGGGTAACGGCCGTGGCTCTACGCGCAACAAAATATTTGCACTCGCCCCTGTCACGACCTGGCTATAACTTAAATAACTAACCTCTACACGCACAGCACCTGAAGATGAAATACTATCAAATCGCACGATGCCCGCCTCATTGGTATATCCAAAAGCAATCAACTCGCCAGTGGCATTATCATACAATTCAACAGCAACGTCCATCACACCTTCATTTAGTTCAGGTGTAAAATTCAAATTGCTATCATAATAAATCGTCACCTGTACCGAAGTTGTTTGCTGTGTGCCTGTGGCCGGTGTAGATGTGGGTAAGGGAACAAAATCGACAATCGGCGGGGGTGCAGGTGTCGGCGTGGCCAAATTACTAAAATCAATTGGCGTTGGAGTAGGTGGAAATGTCGGGAAAATGATAGGTGTTGGCGTTGACACGAAGCCACCTGTGCCGCCGCCTGTCCCCCCGCCAGTTGAAGTCGGTACAAATGCTGTTGTTGCAGAGGGCGCAGGTGTTGGTGTTGCAGCCACACCTGTACACACTAAATTGTAACGTGTCAGGGGCGTATCTGCATACGGCGGTGGATTCACTGGGCCGACTAAAATATACAAATTGCCGTTATACGTAGACAACCAGGAAAGCAAGCTGCTCTTAACGCCAGGTTCTCGATCATCATTGCCTAACGGGGGATTGAAATCGTTACCATAGTTATCATAAAAGATCATGTTTGTATCAGTGATGGCAGACAACTCAGTCGTTTCACATGTATACAAAACACCCGCTTTTACTGCGAGAACGTAAAAATCATTATCCGTGCCCGTTCCTACAGGGGGCACAAAGTTCATGGATTGTTTTATTTCACCCGTTCCAATCAAGCAAGAGAGATCACGTGAATTATTATTCTCACAAGAATCGGGCTGGCCGATTTGGGTTGCCGTTGGTGTGGCCGTAGGGGGGTTCATACGTTTCACACCAAAAGAATAGGTGCGGTTCGTCGGATTGGTTGGATCCTGATTCAAGATACGTGCAAAATAAAAGCCGTCTTTGCTGGCCGTAAAGCTAAACTGAGAGCTTAAATTAGGCGGGTCAAAGTTATCATTTTCACCCAGTTTATTGCCATCGGGATCATAAACTTTTAACAGCGTATCTAAGCCAGCCGTCAGACCTGTCGTAAAAACTTCATAGGCTAATCCCTGCTGCCCATAAAACTGAAAATAATCCTCGTCGCCGGTTGGCCATAAAGTAATGCCTGTCAGATTCGCAGCATCAGCTGAGGTCGTATAGGCCGTTTCGAAACTATTGTTAGGTTCGTAATTGTCGAGGTAAATATCTGAGGTCGGGTTGGCGGTCGGGGTGGATGTGGGAGACTCATCATCATCCACAATCGTGACTGTAATATTTGCGGGAGAGGTGGTAGCCGCATTAACAGGATTGGTAAGCGAAACAACGAAACTGCGATCGCCATCATCTGCATTATTACCAATGATTTTTATCGTTATCTGTTGGTTTTCAATGGAGCCAACTGGAAAAGTTAATGTGCCATTGGCCGCTTCATAATCAACCCCAGCGGTAGCACCCCCATTGACAGTCGTAAACGTAACTTTTGCTTCTTCACCTTCAGCAGGAGCCTGGTTAACTTTCACGTTAATAACAAGGTCGGTTGTCTCCCCACTATCGGGTTCAATGACACTCGTGGTGGATTGTACAAATGATATGAGCGGGGTATCTTGCTGCATGGGGGCGGCTTGCACGACAAACGCGGTAGGTTGCCAAATTGATGTGGAGAGCGTTACGGCCGTTACTAAAGCCAAAACCAATCCAACCAATAATTGCAGTGATCTTTTTGGGACAGAATCAATGTTCATGCAATACCTTTACGCACCAAAAAAAGCTCGAAAAACTGAGCATTATACATAATTATAAGTTCAGGTGATTTGTAGAGCAAGTTTATGTGAATTTGCTTACAGCTTACATTATCAAATATCATTGCCAATAGAACGTTGCCAACAAAAAAAGCAGAGGTTCAAAAAAACCTCTGCCTTTATTTTTCATCATAAACGGTAATATCTTACAGCTTTGGCTAAAAAACAATGCAAATTCGTTGCTTCCTTAATTCGTAGGAGTTTCTGCGGTGACCCCATTTGCACTTAACGCTTTATGGCCAATCACATCATCTACCAGACCATATTCTTTGGCCTGTTGTGCACCCATGTAAATATCACGGTCTGTATCTTTGGCAATTCTTTCAACAGTTTGGCCCGTGTGCTGCGCCAAAATCTCATTTAGATCTCTGCGTAAACGTAAGATTTCTTGTGCCTGGATTTCGATATCCGATGCTTGCCCCTGTGCGCCACCTAATGGTTGGTGCATATGGATCGTGGCATTTGGCAAAGCATAACGCATACCAGTTTCACCTGCCGCCAATAAAACGGTGCCAAAGCTGGCTGTAAAACCAACTGCATAGGTTGCGACTTGGCTGCGTACTTGCTGCATGGTGTCATAAATTGCCATACCGGAATAAACCGCCCCACCCGGTGAATTAATATACATGGTTATCGGGCGTGTGGAATCTTCATTATCTAGATATAAAAGCTGTGCCACAATAGCATTGGCAACCTGATCATTGATCGGTGTACCCAAGAAAATGATTCGATTGCGTAAAAGCAACGAGTAAATGTCCATGACCCGCTCGCCGCGGCTTGTTGTTTCACTCACATAGGGAATGACTAGCGATGGCGGAATGTTCATAAAGGTCTCCTTTCTAAAAATTGTTCGTATAGACTTATTTTTAATAGATTACGCAATCTTACTAACTATTTGTTAGATTTTCGTTATTCTTCTTCGTCAGCAACGGCCGTTTCTATTTCCAGCGCATCTAAGTCTGGCGCTTCACCCATATAAATCTCTTTGATGCGCTCATAAACCTTCTTACTCAACACCTCGCCGCTAATCGAATCAAAGCCAGATCCACTGCGATAGAAATTGCGCATGCCATCTTGCAATTCTTCATTATCGGCAAAACGACTCACCCGATCTTCAATGATAGCATCAACATCTTCGGTTTTGACCTGCAAATTTTCGGCTAAAATCAATTGGCGCAAAATCAAGCGCCGCCGCAAACGCACTTCGCCATTTTCACGAAAATCTTCGCGCAACGATTCTTCTGTACTGTTTTGCAGTTTTAGATAATCTTCATATTCCCAGCCCGAGCGCGTGATTTGACCTTTAAACTCTTCTAACATGCCATCAACTTCAAGATCAACGGCGGCTGGCGGGAACACCATTGTAGTATCCTCCAGCATATCATCGATCATGCTTTCAATGAGCATACTTTTTGCGTCTTCTTCAGCTTGCTTTTGCAAATCTGCACGCAAGCTTTCACGTAACTCGTCTAAAGTTTCGTAATCACCTTCGAGTTTGGCTAATTCGTCATCTAATGCGGGCAAATCACGATTTTTCACATTCAAAACTGTGACATTGAATTCAGCATCACGTCCTGCAAAATCGGCTTCTTCAAAATCTTCTGGGAATGTAAAAGAAAAAGTTTTGTCATCACCAACTTCCAAACCAATAAAGTTTTCGACAAAGGGCGTTCCTGGAAACAGCTTCTTGCTGTCCAGCAACAGTTCAAGGTTATCATCCTCAAAGATAGTTTCGGGCACATAAGGGGCATCTTCATCGGCTGCGTCTTCATCATCAGAAGGCTCGACACCCTCAGCCACATCATCAGATTCGGCATCTTCTTCCGCTGTGACAGCTTCATCCTGGTCAGAAGATTCAGTTTGTTCAGTTTCTTCTTCTACTTTCAAAGAAGGTGTCAAGAACAAACCTTCGCCGCTAAAAGTGACAACATCACCCTCTTCAACTGGTCGTTCTACATCTTCAATATTTTGATGACGTATCTGCACCTGTTCAAGGGCTTCGTCTACAGCTTCTTCTGTCACAGCAACAGGCCCAATTTCTTTGCGCAGCGCACGGTATTCACCCAATGTGACCACTGGTTCCAGTGGAATCGTAAATGTCAATTGCAAAGGATCAACAACCATATCATCTAGAGAGGGTTGGGCATAGGGCTCTACCTCGGCTTGGGCCAACGCCTCTTCAAAAACGGGCTGAATCATGTCTTCAACAGTTTCGAAGCGCAATGTGTCTGCGCCGACACGACGTACAATCACGCCATAAGGCGCTTTACCTTGGCGAAAGCCAGGAATGCGTATTTCACGACCGAGTTCGCGTGCTTTCACGCGCATTGCTTTTTGAACCCGGGCTTCTTCTACCTCAATTTTGAATGTGAGCTGTCTTTTGTCATCTTCCTCTGTGTGAATCGTTAATGTCACGGTATACCTCTGTTTTCAATTTATGTGCGTAGTACTATGCACAAATAGGGGCACAGTTTCATCTGTGCCCCCCTATATCATTTACTTTTAAAAAAATGTCGTAAAAAAAAGCGTTGCTTGTGCAACGCTACAATTTAAAAAAGATGGGGATGGAGGGACTCGAACCCACACGCCTTGCGGCACATGATTCTAAGTCATGCGCGTCTGCCAGTTCCGCCACATCCCCAGCAAGCTAACAATTATAACTCAGAAAAGAGTTAGTTGGCAAAATATAGCCGAGAGACTTAGGTAAAAACAGGAAACTCTTATAAATTAAATCGAGCCTAATTCCCGCTTTTCCTGAGGAATTCCCAATAAGTTACTTTGATTTTCAAAAACTTCTTTTGGGAATTGCCTAAGGCATGTTAAATTTAGGGTGTGTTTTGATGACTCAAAGCGAGGATTTCAGGAAATTTCACCACAGAGTACACGAAGATCACAGAGAAGTTGATTAAGATATAAGGAGAAGGTAATGGGTACGTTATTAGTGAAAAATGCAACGATGCTTGTAACGATGGATGCTGAACGGCGTGAAATCAACAACGGGGGGCTGTTTATTCGCGACAATGTCATTGAACAGGTTGGTTCTACACAAGATTTGCCAGCAACGGCCGATACCATCTTGGATCTCACTGGACACATCATCTTACCGG
>CAYGMR010000239.1:0-8776 GCA_964350725.1 uncultured Ardenticatenaceae bacterium
GCCAAAACAGCCATCCACATTGTGCCTACTCCGACCAAAACCAACAGTAGGAAAATGAATTTGATGCCTAATGACAAGATAACATTCATGCTGACGATACGCGCGGCTCAATTTGATGGCATAGGGCAGTGCAAGCAAATCAGCACGCATCAAGCTGATGTCGGCCGTTTCCATCGCTTGCGCGGTGTTGCCAATGGCAATACCCACCGAAGCGGCGGCTAAGGCGGGCGCGTCGTTGACGCCATCGCCAACCATTGCGACATGTTCGTATTGTTTTGTCAGTTCAGCCACGGCCGTTACCTTATCCTCTGGCAAACATTCAGCCTGTACGGCCGTTACCCCTACCTCTGCGGCGACTTTTACGGCCGTTTCCTGATTATCGCCAGTCAGCATGACAAGCTGCTCAAAGCCCATTGCTTTTAATTCAGTGATGGTTGTGCGGCTGCTGTCACGCACCGTATCGGCCACAGAAATATAGCCTTTGTAGACGTTATCGCTGCTGACAAGCATGGTGGTGTAGCCTTGCCCTGCATGACTGCTGACCTCTGCACAATGGTCAGCGTGCGCGATATTCTCGTCAAAAAAGAGGTGGCTGCCGATGGTCACCTGGTGACCATTGATTACGCCGGTCACACCGCGGCCGCTTAATGCTGTCACATTGCCTGCTGTCGGATAGAGGTCGTTAACACCGCGTTCTGCAGCTTTTTGCATCACTGCTTGTGCGATGGGATGTTCGCTGCGTTTTTCGACTGCGCTGGCTAAAGCCAACAAATCATCACAATCATTACAACTATAGGTTCCCGTTTCCACACATGCGACTGAGCGTACAGCGACGACCGTTGGCTGCCCTTTCGTCAATGTGCCCGTTTTGTCAAAGGCAATTGCTTTGACCCGCGCCAATTCTTCAACATGTGCGCCCCCCTTGAAAAGAACACCATTACGCGCCCCATTGCTGATGGCACTCACAATTGTCACCGGTGTACTGATGACCAATGCACACGGACAGGCGACAACCAAGAGCGCCAATGCCCGATACAACCAGCCCAGCATCGGGTCGGTCGGGTCGATAAATGGTTGTCCGAAAAACAAGGGTGGAATGGTGGCGACCAAGATAGCGATCAACACAACGGCTGGCGTGTAATAACGCGCAAAACGGTCAATAAAACGCTGTGTGGGTGCTTTTTTATCTTGCGCTTCCTCGACCATTTTTATCAGCCGGCTGATGGTATTGTCAGCGGCCAAATGGGTGACTTCGATTTCCAATGAACCCGCGCCGTTAATGCTGCTGGCGAAAACAGTGTCGCCGACTTGTTTGTCGATCAGACGGCTTTCGCCAGTGATAGGAGCCTGGTTAATGGAGGTTGCGCCGGAAAGGATACGGCCGTCCATGGGAATACGTTCACCCGGTTTGACCAGTAAATGATCGCCCACCAGCAGCTTGCTGACAGGTAGGCGTTCTTCAACACCCAAACCATTGAGCCGTGTCGCCTCGCTGGGCGCCAGTTCCATCAAACCGCGAATCGAGTTGCGCGCCCGTTCGGCCGTGTAGCCTTCCATAGCTTCACCGATCACAAATAACACCATCACGACGGCCGCTTCAGTATACGCACCGATAATAACCGCACCGATCGCGGCAATACTCATGAGCACGTTGATATTGATGTCGCGATTGATGCGCACGGAACGGTAGGCACTTTTAATTACTGGGTAACCGGCCAACAACATAGCCGCAACGGCCGCAACATCAATCAGCAGATTGTCAACACCCAAACCAGGCAGTAATTCATGGAAAATCAATCCAGGCAAGATCAGCAATGTAGCCAATAGGGCCAGACGCGTATCACGACGGTTCCACATGTATTGGAAGAAGTTTTGGGGGATTTTGGGGGAAACGGCCGTTGTCTCCACATGCTCATCGGCCACATCAAACCCTAATTCACGCACACGTGTGATAACAATATTCTGCGGCACGTCACCGGCTACCCGCAAAATTTCGCTGGTAAAAGTAAGCCCACAACTTTGTACGCCATCTAACTTCGCCACGCCATCTTCAACTGTTTTTGCACAGCCGGCACAATCCATGCCGGTAATTCGATAAGTCTGTTCGGTCATTTTAGTCCTGTAGTCCTGTTGTCAATTAGTCCCATAGCCAGTTTTTATCAGACTATTTTACTGTTTGACTCCATTCTACACCTTCAACCCGAGTTTAAAGTCAAGCGAAAATTGCCAATTCAAATTAGCAACTACGTTTTTGCCAAAACGGTGCTTGGCAAAAAGGTATAAACACGGATAGAAAAGAATACAAACAAAAATTTATCGAATTCCTCACTATGTTTGCACTTTTCCAAATCTGCAACGAATAAGCGCGAATTTTCTCGAATCAAGGCCATTATTAGCGAAAATTCGTGTGAATTCGTTGCGAAATATTTCAAAATCAGGAATCTGCAAAGGTAGGGTTCCTTTCCGTCCACGTTTATGAAAGAAATTTGCCATTTTTTACCGACAACTTTTGTTTATGTGGGCGTGTAAGCACCTATCAGAATTCGCGCAGCAGCTGCACATGACCATGCAAACTCTCACCCATGCGCTGAATGGAGATGCTTTCGCCAGCAATATGTGCCTGGTCTTCTTCAGCTGGCGAATACCCGATCACAGGAATGTTAAAAGGCACAAAGAAACGGCCGTCTGTAGCAAACTGATAACGGCTCAAAGCTGGCTCATGCCCCACACCGCGACCAATCGCCGCCTGCGCTCTCTGTACAACATCACTTTCGGGGGGCGTATAAAATCCATAAATCGTTTCATCCGAATCAGGGAATGACGCATTGTGCCAGGCACTAATAATGCTGATTGGCCAGTCAGCAACCAAACTGCGCACAAAGGCTTTTAAGCTGTTGCTGCTTTCAGAGGCTGTGCGGAAATCTAAAAGTACACGCGCCCACGCGGGTGTGACGTTACCGCTTTTGGTATCCACTTCAACAATCGTGGGCGCGACCGTTGTTTGGCCCAGCAGTGGATGACTGGACAACTGTTCTTTGGCGGCAGCTAGTTTTTGCAAGAAATCGGCCAGAGCATAATTCGGATTACGGCCGTTTTGTGGCACACTGGCATGCACGGAACGGCCGTCGAACTTGACCCACATTTGCAAGACACCACGATGCCCCAGCGCGATGTCGTTTTGTGATGGTTCACCCAAAACGACCAACGCCACTTCATAGTCCAGGTTATTTACCCAATATTCAGCACCCGCGCCACCAATTTCTTCTTGTACCACACCAGAGAAAACGACATCACGTAACGGCCGTTCACCAGCACGTAACAATGCGGCCATACTATACACTTGCACGGCCAACGGCCCTTTGATGTCACAGGCGCCACGACCGACGATACGGCCGTCGATAATCGTGCCAGAAAAAGGCGGCACAGGCCACAAGCTCAAGTCGCCAGGATCAACATGGTCGGTGTGACTGTTGAGGACAAGGGCAGGGAGATCGCGGTTTTGGCCATGGATACGGCCGTTGACATTGCCAATTTCGTCAAACCAAACCTCATCAAAAGCCAACGCCCGCATTTCTTCCGCAACCAATTCCGCCAGCGCCCTTTCCTCGTGCGGCATACTCGGTGTTTGAATCAAACGCTGCGTAAAATCCACACAATCAGCCAGTAACTGTTCCCAATCTATTTTCATAACCTACTCCTACGGCATGTAACATCTCAATATTTCTGGGCGTTATCGGTCGGAATGGTATTCCGACTGCCGGATTATATGAACCTTCAAAAAATAAAACGGTAATCAACAGATTACTCAGTTTGCACAGATTTTGGCGAATTACAGGACAAAAATCTGCGTCACCTACGCAATCTTTGATAAATTCTATTACCGAAACAATTCTTTAACTTTCATTCAATCCAGCCTACGGTTGCCCCAATTTCTTGATTCGATTAACCCTTTTATTCGTAATTATTCCTCGGCTAAAGGAGTCGGCGATTGTTCCCACGGCCGAATAAACGTTTCAGGTTCTACGCCAAGTGCATCGGCCACGCGATTGATGTAGTTGAAGTAGCTGATCACCTGTGTAGCATCATGGATGGCGCGGTCATCAAAACCATGTTCACGCAAGTTCTTGATGTCACTTTCTGCCATAAGCTGCGGCGACTGTGTAAGTTTTTCTGCATAGCTGCACAACGCTTGATCTGCTGCGTTTAGATCGGCTTGCCGCCAATCTGAGGCAATGTGATGCACAAAGAGGTCAGCAGCCTGCTCATCTTCAATGCCAAAATCGGCAACCTCAGCACGGAGGTCGTAGGCATGTGAGCGTAGTCAATAAAGGCATTCATTTTGCACTGAGACGACCACGGCCAACATTTCACGCTGACCCCGACTGAGGGGGGAACGGCCGAACATACTCGCCCCATAAAAATCCATTGACGTTTGTTGTACACGCGGATTTTGGCTCATAATCGCGACGATATTCCAAATGCGACCCGCACGTTTAATGGCTGCATCATATTGTTTTTTGAGGAAGCCAGTCGCTTCTCCAAGAGAAATCACTTTGATCCAGGGCATTATCAAATAGCCTTCTGCAAAAGTTTTAATACAGACATTGTATTGAGTATTGCTTTAGGGACAAACGAGCTTTTCAGAACATATTCCTGCTCTTTACTGCCATCATCACTACGTTCGGAACAATGGGCATTGCCACCAGCAGGGCCTAGCCCATCCAGCGTAGGGATCACCTGCCAGATGAAATTGCCGTCGCTCAAACCACCACGATCTTCAGGGACAATCGCATAACCGCACTCGTTCCCAACTTCACGCCACATATCAATCAAGCGCAAATTGGCGGCATTATGCGGCCAGGGAGCAACTTTTGTGTACACTTCAACATTGACACGGCAAGCATAGCTGCCATCAGCCGATTGAACAGTTGACAACCCGTCCAGCGCCATCATATTGGCTAGACCTTCCGCAAAAACCACTTCATCAAAGGCACGCATCTCAACACTGGCAGAGGCAAAGTGTGGCACGCGATTGATCACCGTGCCACCTGCCACTGTGCCCACATTGAAAGTTAGGTAACGGCCGTAATCAGTCAAGCCACAAATGCGTTGAATCACATCTGCCATTTGCAACACAGCATTGGCACCTTCATCGTGGGAACTGCCTGCATGCGCAGCCTTGCCATCCACAGTCAGACGATAGACAGCCATGCCTTTGCGTGCAGCAACCAGGTAGAATCTATTGCCATCTTTTTCCCATTTTCCTGGTTCAAAAATCAAACATGCCAGGGCATCAGTCCCCAATTTTTGGATACACAGTTCGCCAAAATCCCGTCCGCCGGTTTCTTCATTGGCGTCCAACAAAACCACCCACGTCACGGCATCAAAAATGTCTGGTGCAAACGTTTGAATCGCCGCCAGAAGCATATAAATCATGACAGTGCCACCTTTGATATCAATGACACCTGGCCCATAAATGCGGTCGCCTGCTTGGCGCCAGCGGAAATCATTGCGTTCTTCTTCATCTGGCGGAAAAACGGTGTCTAGATGGGAAACCAGGCCAATTTTAGGGGCTGCTTGATTTTGTGATGGGCGTGTCAGGATCAGGTGACGGCCGTACATGGCATGCACCGATTGCACAGTTTCAGATGTAAACCCTAAAGGCGCAAATCTTTGGGCGGTCATCTCGCCCAATTCATTCACCCCGAATGGATTGGCCGTAAAACTATTGATCGCCACCATATCGTGCAGCAGCTGCATATATTCTGGCATATGGTCTTCAAAATAGGCGTTTAACTGTTGTTTGAATTCAGGCGTCGGTTCAGTCATTATAATAGTCCATAATCAACCGCCGCATGGCACGCACATTCAGCAACGCTTTGGGCACAAACGTTTCTGGCAAAATATATTCCTGATCTTTGCTGCCATCTTCACTGCGCTGTGAACAATGCGCATTACCACCCACTGGCCCTAAGCCATCAATTGTGGGCACTTGCTGCCACATCCAATTGCCATCACTCAAGCCACCGCGTTCTTCGGCTTCAATCGCGATGCCAAGCTCTGTGCCCACTTCCTGCCAAAGCGCCAATAACTTAACCGAACCTGCATTCGATGCCCATGGGTCCCATTCGCCCAGTACAGCCACATCCACGTGGCACGGATACCCGTCAGAGGCACTGCGCACGCTGCAAAACTCATTCAGCGCGGTCATCTTTTGCAGACCATCGGCAAAGATAACCGGCGAAAAAGCACGCATTTCGACAAAGGCACTGGCACGATGCGGCACACGGTTGATCACCGTGCCACCAGCAATGGTGCCGACATTAAAGGTAATCGCGTCTTGATAATTTGTGAAGCTGGCCACACGCTGGATGACCTCGGCCATTTGCAAGATCGCATTGGCACCTTGCGCGTGGGCAGTGCCGGCATGGGCGGCTTTGCCCTCAACCTCAATGCGATAACGTGCCATGCCCTTGCGTGCCACGACCAGTTTTTGGCTTTTTAAACCGCCATTCAATTCACCGCCTTCAAAAACCAAAGCCGCCAAACTGTTTTCTACCAACCGTTCGCGGCAAATCTGGCCAAAATCGGCGACCAATGATTCCTCAGCTGCATTAAGCAATATGACCCAATTGACGCTGTCGAAATATTCTGGCGAGATGGCACGCATGGCATCTAACACCATATAGATCATGATGGTGCCGCCCTTGATGTCAAAGGTGCCGGGACCATAAATGCGCTCGCCAGACACACGCCATTCGAAATCGTTTTCTAGCTCCTCGGCCATTGGATATACAGTGTCCAGGTGGGAGATTAGTCCGATTGTGGGGACGGCTTTGTGTGCGGGGGAGCCACGGCCGTTTCTAGTCAATATCAGGTGTTTACCAAACAAAAAATTGGTCGCTTGAATCCGCTCAGCGCTAAATCCAAGTTCTGCAAACATCTCTGCAGTTAGATCGCCTAATTGATTAACTCCCTGGGGATTGGCGGTAAAACTGTTGATTTGCACCATCTGGCGCAACATCTCTAAATAGTCCGCTAAATGTGCGGATAAATACGTGTGTAATTTGGCTGTCTTCTCTTCCAATTGTTGCCATCCGTGAACCCTGCATCATAGATTTTATTCGTTCTCAGTAGATCCATAACCAGTCACGAATGGCACGAATCTTACGAATTAGACGTTTGTTTCGTGTAATTCATGAAATTAGTGGCGAAAATCTGGATTTACTGACTTTAATTTATGCAGTCGTTCCCATGTTATAACAAAACATGCACGGCTTACAAATTATATTTCGTTTCTGGTCTATCTTGGAACTCTTTGTGTCTACAGCGACGTATAGCGAAGCAAAATCTAGGAGGTTTGTATACTCCAGATTTCTGCCACAAATTTCACTAATTTACACGAATTGGGATGGTTGCAATGCTAAAAATTCGTGCCATTCGTGGCGAAAGAAGCCTACAAGAACGAGTATGCAAACCCCCTGGCAAAATCTCCACTTTAGGATTATATATTATGTATATGTTATACTATATACATGCAATATCCGATTGCGAATTATGAGTTAGAACGCCAGCAATTCACGCAGCTATTGGACGACAACGGCCGTTTACGCATCCTCATGCTGCAAGGCAAGAGCGGCACAGGCAAAACCTGTTTGCTGGAAAACTGTCTCGCCAACGTGCCACCACAAATGCGCGTGCTCTCGGTGCAGTTACGCGGCAAAGATACCAGCGTCGCCGAAATATTTAACCGCCTTGGACGGCGCATTGGCTGGCAGCAGCTGCCCCAACTAAGCGCCCAACTGAGCACCTTCGCTGGTGACGACGCCATCAACTGGCAAAGCAATGTACGCCAACAACTGCGCACAGCCTTGCAACTGCCCGACTTAAATCGGCGGCGGCAAAATATCATCGATGTCACCGACGCGCTGTTTGCTGATGTGGAAAATCTGGCCACGCCCACGCTGTTGGCTGTCGACACCTATGAGCAAGCCACCACTGAATTAGACGACTGGTTTAATGCCCAATTTTTGCCCTGGATCGCCGATTCTGACAAAGTGCGTGTGCTGGTTGCGGGACAAAAAGTCCCCCAAATCAGCAGCGACTTTCGCCATTGTGCCACGCGCTACGAATTAAAGGGCATTGCCGATGCGCAAGCGTGGCTGCCCATCGCCCAGGCTCTGGGTCATGAAATCCCTTCCATTGATTTTTTGGCCGGTGTCTGTGCCGCTTTCCAGGGCAATCCCAGCAATATTTTGAAGTTCATCCGCTTGCAACCACGTATTTCCTCGCCGGCACAGCCAGGACAAACGGTCAGCATTAACCGCGTCTATCTGCGCCAGCAAATGACAACCCTTTTTGATCTACAGGATTTGCGCATACTCTGTTTTGATTTGGATGTAGATTATGAAAATGTGGGCGAAAGTGGGCGTAAAGAAGACAAGGTGATTGGACTGATTACTTTTATGCAGAATCGCGGCCGTTTACCTGAGTTGGTCAGCTTATTGCGCATGATGCGCCCCAATGTGGAGTGGTAGGCGATGGATGCTGATTTTTTCACACGCCTGAGCCAGGCCACCACTGAAGCGGAACGCGAATGGCTGCTGCTGGAAATGACGATGGGGCAGTTGAGTGCGGAAGTAGAAACGGCCGTATGGGCCGCCGCCATCCCCCATTGGTTCGATATCCCCTACCTCGCCGCCATTTTAGATGCTCCTCAACTCAACAGCCTCGAACAAATCAGCAGCCTCAGCTTTATCGAACAATATCCGGGGCG
>CAYGMR010000240.1:0-8740 GCA_964350725.1 uncultured Ardenticatenaceae bacterium
AATGCTTTTAAGCCAATCCAGAAAAAATAATGATCCAGAAAGGGCAGAATTTCTTGAATTAGCTTAAGGTTTTAGGCGCGTAATTTGGCGTCTAGCTGCTTTTCAAGCGTTTTGATAATGCGGTTACGCATTTTTGAGACGTCTTTGTCGGTTAAGGTCTTGTTAGGCGATTGGAAAGTTAGATGGTAGGCTAAACTTTTCTTGCCTGTTGGAATTTGTGAGCCTGTATAGACATCAAATAACGTGACTTTTTTGAGCAAAAATCCACCGGCTTTGAACACGGCCGTTTCCACATCCACCGCCATAATATCCTGATCAACTACTAGAGCCAAATCTTCATGTACCGCTGGATAGGACGTGATTGGCTCAAATGTATAAGCCTCACCAGCATGATGCAATAGCAGCTCTAAATCAAGATCGGCAGCCAGCACTGGCTGATCTGTATCGATGTGCATATCATAACGTTCGACAACCAGAGGATGCAGTTCACCCATCAGCCCGATTTGGGTTTGGCCCAGCATCAGCTTGGCTGTGCGCCCAGGGCGATAGCTGGGATGGTTTGCTGCTGTGTAACTAACATCTAAATTCAGGTTGGCGAATAAGCTTTGCAAAATCCCTTTGAGATCGAAGAAGTCGAGATTGGGTACTGTTTTTTGACGCCAACTGCTTGGTTCGCGTTGGCCGCTGAGAGCCAATACCAAACGTGCCGCTTCATGTGGCAGCACACCCTCCTCTTCCATTATGTAAGCAGCCCCTATTTCAAATAAGGCGATCCTTTCTTGGAAGCGGCTGTTTTTGGCGACGATTTCTAAGACGGATGAAAGCACACTGTGACGCATGACAGTACGGTCTATGGAAATTGGGTTGGTGAGTGTGATATACGGCCGTTCATCAGGCTTAACCTGGTTAGCTGTCGGCAGCAAATTGGCTTCCTTGGCCGGAGATGTTAAGCGATAGGTGATGATCTCCTGCAAGCCAAGCTGCACCAGAATGTCGCGGATTTTTTCTTCGGCTTCCAGCGTGGGATTGCCACGTTGGGGCGGTAAAACATCCGACAAAATGGTGGAGGGGATGTTGTCGTAGCCATACATGCGGCAGATTTCTTCGACCAGATCGTGAGGGCCTTCGATGTCCATACGATGTGGAGGCACTGTTACCATGAGATGATCGCCATAGGGTTCGACTTTGAATTGCAGGCGTGTTAATAATTCAGCCATTTCGTCCGAGGAAAGTTCTAGGCCGCTTAAGCGTTGGGCATAGGTGGGATTGAGTTCAACTTTGACGGGCTGCGGCGGCTTGGGGTAATAGTCGATAATGCCTTGCGAACCGGTGCCGTTGGCCAAACGGCGCATGAGTTCGGCAGCTCGTTTGGCACCTAACAATGCTTCGTGCGGGTGAACACCACGGCTGAAACGAAAGGCAGCGTCGGTATGGATGCCTAACTGTGTGGCACTGCGCCGGATGTTGATGAAGTTCCAGGCCGCTGCTTCAAGTAATACATTTTTCGTTTCGGGCATGATTTCGCTGTCGAGACCACCCATGATGCCGCCGACACTGAGGTAACCAGCAGGATCAGTGACAAGGATGGTGTAGGGTTCGGGGGTATGTTCGCTGCCGTCGAGCGTGGTCACTTTTTCATTCTCGTCTGGCAAGCGGGTGATGATGTGGATGGGGCCGTCGGGATCATAGACATCGGCACGTTTGCGCAGGAAATCATAGTCAAAGGTGTGATTGGGTTGGCCCATTTCAAGCATGACATAGTTGCTGATGTCGACGACGACGTTGATCGGCCGCTGTCCGGCCAGGCGCAGGCGGTGCTGCAGCCAAAACGGGCTGGCTTTTTGCTCGACGCCCTCGATGACCATGCCCACGAAGCGGGGGTTTAGTTTGGGTTCTTCAGTGGTGATGCGAATACGGCCGTCAACCGATGGCCCCTCCATCACAACTTCATAGTCCGGCTCTCGCAGTGGTTGGTTGGTGAGCGCGGCATATTCACGTGCAACGCCGATGATCGAGGCGCAGCGTGCAATGTTGGGGATGATGTCGATATCGAGTACATGATCCCCCAATACATCTTGTAACGGTGTGCCGACCTGGTAATCAGGTGACCAGTCATCTTTGGACATGATGATGATGCCGTCATGTTCATCACTGATGCCCAGTTCTTTTTCAGAGCAGAGCATTGAGTCGTTGTAGATGCCGCGCAACGGCCGTCCTTTTAATTTTGCAGTTTTGCGTTCGGCTTTGTGCCCGTCGTATAGTGTTGCTCCCTCTAATGCCAGCGGAGAAAACAGTTGTCGCTCGCTGAGGTCACCCTGACCGACAAATGGGTACAGGTTGGGCGCCCCAGTTACGACTCTCTTATTTTTGTCAGCACCGTAATCGACAGTGGCCAACACAAGTTTGTCAGCATCGGGGTGTTGTTCAACTTTGAGGATTTGGCTGAGAATAATTTTTTCACGATCCCATTCCAGGTCTGCGCCAGGCAAGCCAACCGTGTGGGTATGTTTTACTTCGAGACCGGCATTGGTCAATATGTTATCTACTTCCGCGACGGGAAGGTTAATCGTCATGTAATCTTTTAGCCAGGATAATGGTACAAGCATTGTGTGTCTCCGTATCCAATGACTACAGCGAAGTTAAGTAGGAACGAATTTATTCTGTTAGCGAAATTCGTTCCTTGCCCAATTCGTTGTAGTCACCTAGAACTGTTGTAAAAAGCGCAAATCATTCCCCCAGAATTGGCGGATATCGTCGATGCCATATTTGAGCATAGTGATACGTTCTGGACCCATGCCGAAGGCAAAACCATAATAGATTTCGGGATCATAGCCACCATTGCGCAGAACGGTCGGGTGGACCATGCCACAGCCTAAAATTTCTAGCCAGCCAGTCTGTTTGCATATTTGGCAGCCTTTGCCGTCACACAGAAAACAGCTAACATCCATTTCGGCGCTGGGTTCGGTGAAGGGGAAATAACTGGCGCGGAAACGGGTATTGCGCTCGGCACCAAATAAGCGGCGTGCAAATTCGGTCAGAGTGCCTTTTAGATCGGCGAAGGTGATGTTGTGACCGACGGCAAGCCCTTCGACCTGAGTGAATTGAATTTCACTGCGGGTGGTGATTTGCTCGTTGCGATAACACATGCCGGGCAAGATCACACGCACGGGGTCGGGATAATATTCTTGCATGGCGCGAATTTGACCGGCGCTGGTATGGGTGCGCAAGATGACATCTTTTTGGCTGGTGTAGAAAGTGTCTTGCATGTCGCGTGCCGGATGGTGCGGCGGAAAGTTGAGCATTTCGAAGTTATAGGCATCGGTTTCAACGTCGGGGCTGCGGTAGATTTGGAAGCCCATGTCGCCGAAGACGCGATAGATGTCGCGCAGGGTTTGGGTGATGATGTGCAGGCCGCCTTGCGGCCACGGCCGTCCCGGTAAAGTTACGTCTAAGGCATCGGCAGCCATTTTGGCTTCAAGTTCAGCTGCTTTTAAGCCGGCTAGCTTTGTTTCGTAGGCGCTTTGTAATTTTTGTTTGACCTGGTTGAGTTGTTGGCCGAATAACGGCCGTTCTTCCTTAGAGAGTGATCCGATCTGGCGCGTGAGCAGGTAGACCTGTCCTTTTTTGCCTAGATTATCACGGTACCAGGTGTCGAGAACGGCCGTTTCTTCCACAGCCTGTAAACTCTCCAAGGCATCAGCATAAATCGTATCAAGTTGTTTTAGCATAAAGCTATCCATAAAA
Source organism: uncultured Ardenticatenaceae bacterium (assembly GCA_964350725.1). Classification (GTDB taxonomy): domain Bacteria; phylum Chloroflexota; class Anaerolineae; order Promineifilales; family Promineifilaceae; genus JAACFF01. Next base: position 3,745 of record CAYGMR010000240.1, read on the forward strand.
ACCATCCATATAAAAAAGACGCGGTGATTAGCCGCGTCCTGGTGAATTCGTTGTTTCTGCTTTGGCTTTAATCAGGCAGAACCAATCCCCTCCGTCTGTGCGGCGTTGGTTGTGATTGTAAAGCTAAAGCTAAAAAACATGCCATAATATCTCATATTGTCCGCATAGTAGCACTATGCTTTGTACCTGTCAAGTAGAATTCCGTAGGACAAGTAATTATTTATCTGGCGAATAAATGGTCGCTAAGGCGACGCTTTGCCCTACGGCTTCAAATACAAAGTCGACCTCCGTCGACTGGTTTTTAGGTGGCTCATTCCGTAAACAAAGGAACTACCTTGAATTGATTGACATCCACGAGACCCAAATCGGAAATACGCAGTTCAGGGATAACAACCAGTGCCAACAAGCTGAGTTGCATGAAAGCATTATTGAGCGTGCAGCCACATTCGGCAAAAGCAGTCACCATGCGTGCTGCTTTTGCTGCGACGATTTCGGCGCGTTCATTTGACATTAGGCCGGCGATGGGCAGTTCGACCAGTGCGATTTCCTGACCTGCTTTGAATACAACTACACCACCGCCCACTTCTCCTAAACGATTCGCCGCCAAAGCCATATCTGTTTTACTCGTGCCCACAACTATCATATGATGGCTGTCGTGGGCGACCGTGCTGCCGATGGCACAATCACCATCAAAACCAAAGCCGTTTACAAAGCCATTAATCACTTTGCCGGTAGCTTGATGGCGTTCCACAAGCGCGATTTGACAGACGTCTTGTTCGATGTCCATCTGCACAATGCCGTCTTTGATTTGTAATGTGTGTGTGAGCGCACGGGTGGGGGCTTGGTTTTCGATGACACCAATGGTCTTGACTTTTAGTGCGTATTGTGTGTTGTGTATGGTTTGTGTGGGGGGATGGATGTCAAAATCGGTGGCGGTGAGGTGTTTGCCGAGCTTGATTGTGTTTTTGGCGAAGTCAGGGTAGTTGTAGGTGGGCAGGTCGATGGCGATACGGCCGTTCTGCGCAATCACCTCCCCGGCAGAAATCACCATCTCAATGGGCAAATCTACAAGGTCAGAACTAATGATGATGTCGGCATATCGTCCTGGTGTGATGGAGCCAATATCTTTTTCGACACCAAAATGTTCGGCCGTATTCAACGTGGCCATTTGGATGGCGGTGATCGGTTTGAGGCCCTGTGCAATGGCATGACGCACGACGCGGTTCATGTGCCCGTCGTTGACCAATGTGCCGGAATGACTGTCGTCGGTGCAGAGGATGAAGTTGCGGCTGTCAAGTCCCTGTTCGGTGATCGCTTTGACTTGCGAGGCGACATCGTACCAGGCGGAACCAAGACGCAGCATCGCCTTCATGCCCTGGCGCACACGCGCAACAGCATCTTCGGGGCGTGTGCCTTCATGATCATCGGCCGGACCACCCGCAACATAGCCGTGAAACGGCCGTCCTAAATCTAACGCCGCATAATGACCCCCAATTACTTTGTTGGCCTTCATCGTCGCCGCCATTTCGGCGTGCATTTTGTCATCGCTCATGAACACGCCGGGAAAATTCATCATCTCACCCAGACCGATGATACCTGGCCAACTCATCGCTTCTGCCACATCATCTGGCCCGATGGCTGCCCCGGGCGTTTCCAAACCAGGGGCACTGGGCACACAGCTAGGCATTTGCACATACACGTTAATCGGTAAGGTTTGCGCTTCGTCATGCATCAGACGCACGCCCGGCAAACCGAGTACATTAGCGATTTCATGCGGGTCGATGAACATGCTGGTAGTACCGTGGGGAATGACGGCGCGTGCAAATTCAGTGACGGTAACCATACCGCTTTCGACATGCATATGGGCATCACAGAGGCCGGGAATTAGATAACGGCCGTTGGCTTCAATTATCTGTGTGTGTTCCCCAATGGTATGGCTGGCATCTTCGCCGACATACGCGATACGACTGCCACAAATAGCAACATCACTATGGGGTATGATTTCGCCGCTGTGGACATTGACCCAACGGCCGTTGCGAATCAGCATGTCGGCAGGGCTGCGTCCCATCGCCACATCGACCAACTCTTTTGTGACGGTATGCCAGGGTTTTCTCGCGTTCATGTTTTACTCCTGTTTGACGATGGCAACAGCTTCGACTTCTACCCGCGCCCCTAATGGCAAGGCAGCAACCTCGACAGCCGATCTTGCTGGCGGGTTCTCACTAAAGAAACGGCCGTAGACCGCATTCATCGCGCCAAATTCACCCATATCTTGCAAAAAAACGGTTGTCTTAATGACATCAGCAAGACTACTGCCCGCAGCTTGTAAAACAGCTTGTAGATTTAACAAAGCGCGTTCAGTTTGGGCGGAAATTTCGCCATCAATCATTTTGCCTGTTTGCGGGTCGAGAGGGATTTGGCCAGCGGTATAAACAAGGTTGCCGATAGCAACGGCTTGCGAATAAGGGCCGACTGCTGCGGGTGCATTTTTTGTGTGGATGATCGTTTTAGACATGGATGTCTCCTTTTAATTTGGCTCTTTGGAAGTTTACAGAGTTTTGGACTTCGTGCGTAGAATGTAGCTTTCTTTGGGCTACGCATGACGCCTCATGCACTACTTAGCCTTAACTCTGCGATTTCCGTTTGACCCGATAAGTTTAACAGTAGCAATTGTGTGACCCATTGCCTAGAATCACACATGTATGATACACTTTTGTCATGATAAATGCACAGTTGGCCGCCTTCTTTTTGGTGATTGAATTGGGTGATTTTACGCTTAAGAGCGTGACGCCATTAGGCGAGGTTCTTTGGTTTATCATTGGTATATTGATTTTGGCCGGTTCGTCGGCAGCGATTTTATGGTGGAACCGCCGTTCACGCTCCGACCCTTTTGCTTAGGCTAATGCAAGAAAATAATGATCCGCGAGATGGGTCGTTTTGGCATTGGCTAGTCTAGGTAATCGGTAAAGACTTTTTGTAAACTATCATCCACAGATTAACACAGATTCCGCAGATTAAACGAAATTTTTACTTTTGATCTTTAATGAGTGGCTTCTGTACCTCCGTGGTGGAGGAAACCACAGCAAGTTCTTCATAAACAAATTCGAAGAAAGGTCGTGCTTTCCTTAAGTGATTCACAAAAATTCTATTGTTTTGATTAAAAAAGTTTTGTGAATTACATAACTCAACAAATGGGAGAAGTTTAGTAATGATTGATGTGAATCAACTCCGTCGTGGTACAACATTTTTGTACGACGGCAATCTTTTGAAGGTAACAGAATACAGTCACAGTAAGCCGGGACGCGGCAAAGCGAATATTAAGGTCAGTGTACGCAATATGCGGACTGGCTCTAATTCGGTGGTTTCCTTTACGTCAGGTGAACGTGTAGATGATGTGCGCTTGGATAAACGGCCGTTCCAATATCTATATGACGACGGCCGTTTTTATGTATTTATGGACAACGAAACCTATGCACAAAAACAGGTTGCTCATGCTGTATTTGCCGACCATGCCGAATTCTTGGTTGATAATATGGAAATAGAACTGCTTTCCTATGAAGATGAAGTCATTGACTATGACTTACCTAAATCGATGGAATTTGATGTTGTTGAAGCTGAAAATGCTGTTGCTGGTGACACGGCCACAGGCGCGACCAAAGATGTCATCACCGAAACTGGTTTAAAGGTGCGCACCCCATTATTCATCAAAGTTGGCGACCGTATTAAAGTAAATACGGATTCTGGTACCTATATCACCCGCGTATAAATTTGAACGCGCCACCTAATGTGGGTTGTTCGTGGCCGAGTCACCTGACTGTGCCATAAATTTACCTGATTTGGTGGCGTATTTTCACACCCTTTTCATACTTTTCCCCTTGCCTAAACAAAATAAAATATGGTATTGTGAGCCTGGTTTATTCGTATATTAATTGCCAACCGTTTAGGTTCGCACAATTGCAGTGAGGGATAATCAAATGAAGCAAATTGTTCGTCGTAGTCGTCGGCAGCAGGCTGGTTTGCTGTTGTTATGTGTTTTCGTATTATTGGTTGGTGTGGCAGCCACGACCCAACGCGTGTCTGCACATCCAGGTGCCCAAAATTATCATTATGTGCAACCAGGTGAGACACTTTTTTCCATTGCGCAGATGTATGGTTTAACGGTCGCTGATTTGATGCAAGTCAACCCGCAAATTAATAATCCCAATGTCATTTATGCAGGCACGACGATATTTATCCCTGGGCAAATGCCAGGTGGGCCGGGAACAGGGGGGCAATGCCGCACGTATCATTATGTGCAATGGGGACAAACATTGGGTGATGTTGCCTTATATTATGGCGTCCCACCCTATGCGATTATGCAGGCGAATGGATTACAAAACCCCAATCTGATCTACGCTGAAACCTATTTGTGTATTCCGTAGGACGGATTCAAGCAGTCATCTATTAAACTGCCTGGATACAAAACGTTTCCAGGCAGTTCGTAAATCAGACCACGATATTCACCAATTTGTCTGGAACTATCACTGTGCGTTGAATGGGTTTATCTTGGATATACTGTTGAATCTTCGGATTGGCAACGGCCGTTTCTTGCAAAAATACCTCGCCAGACCCTGCCGCCACCACCACACGATCACGTAGCTTGCCATTGACTTGCAGAATAATTGTCACTTCTTCATCTGCCGCCAGCGCTTCGTCAAAAATTGGCCAGGATTGTTGATGCACTGATGTCGTGTGCCCCAGCGTTGATTGCCAGACTTCTTCGGTTATGAAGGGGGCAAATGGTGACAACAACAGCGTGAAGGTCTCGATGGCACGCTGCCATTGCTCTCTGTGGATATTTTCTGAGGCCATCGATTCTAGATAACGCATATACCCCATTAGGGTGGCAACGGCCGTATTAAAACGAAATTGCTGCATATCGGCCGTTACTTTTTTGATTGTTTGATGGCGCTCACGCTCAAAAGCTTTCTTTTCCGCGCCTTTACCTCTGCTGGGA
>CAYGMR010000241.1:0-8722 GCA_964350725.1 uncultured Ardenticatenaceae bacterium
CCGTATTGCCATTGGTCACAAGTTATGTTGTTTCTGGCGCGCAGCTGCAGCTGCGTGATCAATATGGTGAGGTAATCCTACAATACAATACAGCACCACAGCCACGATAATTGGTGACTTATTAGATGTGTGAGAGATGTATGATTTCTTACCATTCAACTTGAACATTTGTGCTAATATTGGCAGATAAACTTTATTAATTAGGGTGGCACAATAGGTATGTCTAGTTCACAAGTTCGTGTTTTATTGGTTGTTGTTTTATTAATTTTGGTGGCTTTGTTTGTGTTGAATAACTCTTTGCCAATTGGCAATGCATCCCCTATGGCCTCAATCCCTGATGCACCCCAAATTGTTTCTGGCGATACGGCCGTTGCCCGCGATCAGAATGGGCAGTATACAGTACCAGATGGTGAACATCTGCCTCTTATGATCCGTTGGTCCAATTGGCAGCCTGAGTTTGGGCCGGCCTTTGTCTATGCACGCGAGCGTGATTTGGCTGGCATGTTGCAAATGGATGCGCCGGTCGAAAAAATGGTTATGTTGGCCTCCTATGCTGAAGCAGAACGCATGATGGCGCGCGCTGACGAGTTGAAAGCTGCTGGCGTGACCACAATTGGTCTGAACACAGAGAACGGTACCGGCATGACGCCGCCAAATGAAATGCAGACTTTGGCTAGTGCGGACCCAGATGTGAATATTGTGGCGCGGGTAGCCAGCCTGGCGGCTGCAAACGGGTTCAAACTAATGTGGGGGCCGGTACGCAATGTGACCGATCAAGTCAGCGACGAGATGATCCGCACGATTATGCAGGCGGGGGTGACGGGGCTGGCTTTACAGGAACAAAAATTTATTGAGAATCAATCCTCAGATGTGCGTTTGGCGGCTGTCAATCAAACCCGGGCACGTTATTTGCGCATTGCCCAAGAGCTTGGCATAGAGGATTTCAACTTTGATGTGCAAATTATGCACCAGCGCTGCCCAAATATGGCAAACTGTGTGGAATTTGTGGCAGGATTGGAAGCCATTCCAGTCGAATCCATTGCGATCTGGTCGAACGGCCAGATTCCAGCCAGTTTTGTAAATGCAATCCGTGGCGAATAAAATTTCTTTTGTCCGCAAGTGTATTGATCCCCTGTTTTTTCCCCAAAACCCTTTGCATAATTCAAAAAGCAATCCAGCAAACGTAAGTCGTCAGTGAACAAATTTTTACCCATTGTTGTTGTACTACTTGTAGTCGATAGTTTTCATTTTGTCTTTGCGCGCTTGCTGTTGCCCTTTTTGCCGCCAATCACATCTTCTTTTTTCTACATGGCAATCGCTATGCTGCTGATTGCCTTGTATGCAGGTGTGCGTCGCCAGATAAATTGGCGAGTTTTCCGCGATAACGCCAAATTTTTCCTGGTCATCGGTTTTTTGATTGCTATTGCGACATCGATTAGCTTTGCGGCCGTTTCTTATATCGATCCCGGTACTGCTTCTATGGTTGCACGCATGGGCACCGTTTTTGCGCTGGGCTTTAGCATTTTCTGGCTAAAAGAACGCTTCGTGCGTGGTCAGCAGATTGGCGCTGTTGTCGCGGTTATTGGCGTGTTTGTTATCAGCTTTCAATTGGGTGATACAACGGGTGTTTTGTGGTTGGGCACGCTGCTGGTCTTGATTTCAAATTTTTCCTATGCGCTGCACGCCGCAATTGTCAAAAAGAATGGCCAGGACATTGATTTCACCAACTTCTTGTTGTTTCGGATGGTGACATCCGTTCTATTTTTGTTTGTTTTTGCTGTCGGGCGTGGCGAAATGGTCTGGCCGACTGGCCAACAAGTGTGGTGGATTTTGCTGCTAACGGCCGTCGTGAATGTGGTCATCAGCCGTTCGCTTTATTACATGTCCCTGCGTCATTATAATTTGAGTTTCCTCACAATTTTGTTGACGATTACGCCAGTGTTGACGATTCTGTGGTCTATCTTGTTATTTGGAGAACAGCCGTCGTTACAAGGACTTTTAGGCGGAATGGCCGTTATCGTCGGTGTATTTCTGGTGAACAAAAGCAAACCCGATTCGATTTGAAACGGCCGTTTGTCCAACCTGTCCAAAATACTCTATACTGATGCCATAAAACCAAAAGTCAAAAGGAAAACCGCAGAAAAATGGAAAATGATAAACAAAACGGCCGTATTCGCAAAAACATCCAAATTGGCAGCAAGGTAGAGGTCGTGCAAAAGCAAGATCAACGTTCAGGGAAACTAACCCAGGGCGTTGTATACAGAATCCTGACCAAATCAGCAACTCATCCGCACGGTATCAAAGTCCAATTAGAGTCAGGGCAGGTAGGGCGGGTTCAGATGGTTTTATTGCAAACCTGAGAGCGAGTTTTTACAACTTTTTCACCCTAAAATCAGTATAGTAGTGTGACTGTAATTCAAAATCCATAGCCGAGGAAAGAGTATGTCCGAACCGATCATTAGTGTAGATAATATTCACAAATCATATCTAATGGGCAAAGAAGCGGTCCCCGCCTTGCGTGGCGTATCGCTAGAAATCGAAAAGGGTGATTTTGTCTGTTTGATGGGGCCGAGCGGTTCTGGCAAAACCACCTTGCTCAATATCATTGGCGGACTAGATGAACCCAGTCGTGGCCATATTACCATCGATGGCGAAAACCTGGTTGCCTTATCTGAAAATGAACTGGCTACATTGCGCTTGCACAAGATGGGCTTCATTTTCCAAAACTACAACTTGCTTGCCAACTTCACCGCTGAGGAAAATGTCGAAGCGCCCATGATCCTGGCGAAAGTTGGACGCAAAGAACGCAAAGAACGCACCCTCAGCTTGCTTGAAAAAGTTGGTTTGGCGGACCGTGCCCATCATTACCCCGGCGAACTATCAGGTGGTCAGCAGCAGCGCGTCGCGATTGCACGGGCCTTAGCCAACGATCCCCCCATTCTGATTGGTGATGAAATGACTGGTGATCTCGACAGTGAAACGGGTTTTGCCATCATGCGGCTTGTGCAAACGTTGAATGCAGAAGGGACAACCGTTGTTTTTGTGACCCATGACCCACGCATGGCAGATTTTGCGCAGCGTTTGATCCATATGCAAGATGGCAAGGTCGGCAATGGTAGTGGCGCAGAAAATACGGCCGTATCTTCTGACCACGCCAACAATCAGAAGACAGAGAGTAACGCCGACGCATGATAGTTAAATACGTTCTCAAGAATTTCAGACGGCGCAAAGTACGTACCATCTTGATGGTATTGTCGTTAATTGTCAGCACTGGCCTGATTGTGGCCATGAGTGCGACTGTCGAAACGATACGGCGTTCCAATGTGGATCTGATCGCCGCCGCCACGGGCCGTTATGACCTGACCCTGCGCCGCAGCGAAACCAGTCCCGAGCCGTTTATTGAGGTGGCCGAGACGACACAACGTATCCTTGAGGCTGATGACCAGATAACGGCCGTTTATCCCCGTTTTCGTAATGAAGTCGAACTCATCGCTGGCGGCATACAAAGCAATGGTACACTGCTCGCGCTTGATCCCGCCGAAAACATCGGCCAGATCGAAGTCATTTCTGGTACCTACCAATTAGGTGACATGCAAGCCGCCATCCTGCAATCTGCCGCCTTAAGCCTGGGCAATTTGCAAGTTGGCGACACAGTTGATGTTGCCTACAGCTTCCCGCTGCCGCGTGAAAAAGGGTCAGTGGCCGCCGTTGGCAGCAGCAGCCGTCGTGCTGTAGGCCAATTCACCATCAATGCCATCGTGCGCCAAAATGGCGTCGCTGATGCGGGGGTTAACAATGGTGTTATTGTCCACATCAACGATGCCCAGCAGTTCCTCGGGCTGCCCAACCGCGCTGAAGAGCTCATTGCTTTGGTAGAACCTGCCCTGTACGAAGCTGGCAATTCCGAAGAAGCGGCCCTGGCCGTGCGCGATGTGGCTGTTAACATGCAGGCAGCACTGGGCGACCAATATGTTTATCGCCTGGACAAAGCACAAGCATTGGATCAATCCGCACAAGCGTTTTTAATCTTACAAGCATTGATCAGCACCTATGGCCTCATGTCATTGGCTGTGGTGGGGCTGCTCATCTACACCCTTGTCATGACCAATGTACAAGAGCAGCGGCGCGAGATGGCTATTTTGCGCATTTTGGGCAGTCAGCGCAATCTGCTGTTTGGCATTGTGATGGTTGAAGTGCTTGTGATTGGTATCGTGGGTGTTAGTTTGGGTATTTTGTTAGGCCAAGCGATCACGATATTTTTAGTCGTGCCTTTCATCACTTTCCAAATGGGTCAACAAGGCCTGGTCACCACCATTCAACCAGCCGTTAGTTTAACTGCGATCCTGCCCGCCATCGTTTCCGCTTTTGTCGTTTTGCTGTTTAGCGCGGTCAAACCAGCTCAAGATGCAGCTAGTACAAAAGTGATGCACGCTATTAATCCAGGTGTGGCTGATAATATTCAGTTAGAGGATTTGGATCAACTGCGTGAACGCCGCCCCAATTTGAAGTTGTTTGTGATTGGGCTGGGTATGATGTTTGTCGTGTTCATGGTGATTGGTTTGGATTTGGTCGACACGTTTGGTAATCCGGCTGCAGAAGCCGCGATTATCTTAGTGGCGGTGCTGCTGATGGTGGTGGGGTTGGTCTTTATCTTTTTCATCTTCACACGACCATTAGAAAGATTGATCCTCTTGATCATCGGCTTGATTGCGCCCCGGCTGACCTATTTTGCCAAACGCAATGTCAGTCGTAGTACCGAACGTAATACACTGATTTCGTTGTTGATCTTGTTTAGTGGTGTTTTGCCCAGTTTTTTGGCAACCCAAAGCGCCATCAGCAGTGCCAATATTGAAACGGATGTCTATTTACGCATGGGCGCACCGGTAGAAATACAGAGCTTTTCTAGATTCTCAGCGCCGGAATTTGCAGCGTTATCCCGTCTCAAGCCCAGTTTTGTTAATGAAGAATTGCTGCCTGTTGCGGGGATAGAAGATGCTGTGGGATTGACTTATGATTATAGTACCCAGGTGTCTGACCCCGTGGATATGCGCTCTGGTTCATTGACGCTTGTGGGAGTTGGTGGCGATCTAAATGCTGTGTTGTACACCGATATGATGATTTTTACGGCGGGTGGGCCAGAATCTTTGAGCCAGATTCTGAGCGATCCGCAAGCTGTTGTGATCAGTGAAGGCTTGGCTGAAGGCCTGGCAGTGCCGCTGGGCGGCACCATCAAGGTGAAAGGTGAGGGGCTGGATCATGAAGAGGAATTGCTTGTGGCGGGCATTGCCCAACGTGTGCCTGGCTTTGGTAACGTGGGACGGGTGCGTTCACAAGCAATGAGCGGCGGAACGGTGTTTATCTCTTTAGATGGATTCAAGCGCGTGACCAGTGATCCCCGCGAAGCGCTGCCAGGTGCAGATGATCCCGTCTTTGATCGCGTTTTGGCCACGGTTACGGCCGATGCAGATCCATTTGCTGTCGATTTAGCGATGCATGAGGCCTTTAACCGTGAATATAATATTTGGACACGGTTGGCCGACGTGCAGCTTAAGTTTGCGCGTGACAGCCGCGTGCAAGAGCAGCTGTTTTTGTTGGTATTGACATTGATAAGTTTTACAACGGCCGTTTTCGGTGTGTTCGCCGTTATTTATGTATCAATTTATGCGCGGCGCCTGGAGATTGGCATGATGAAGGCGGTTGGGGCGCGTAATTGGGAACTCAATGGCATGTTGAGTGTCGAATCGATCGCGATGACTTTGAGCGCGGCACTGGCTGGCATTGTGGCAGGCGCGACGATGGCCTACTTGTTTGCCTATGCAGATAACTTGACAGCGCAACGGCCGCAGCAATTTGCCATCGATACCACCGTGATGCCATTTATCGTGATTATGGTGTCGCTGGCGGCCGTTTTGGGGACTATTTTCTCGGCACGCCGCATTATCAAACGTAAGGCTGTCGAGATTTTACGCATGAGTTGAGAGGAATGTATGAATATGAAACGTTGGATATTAGCGGCAGGTATGCTTCTGATGCTAGTGGGATGTGGGCAGCGTGGAGAAGTGCCGCTTGAGCCGACTGCCACACCTGATGTCGATGTGACAGCTGCGCCCACGCCATTGCCCGTGCGCACGGGCGTGACGATTTTGGCAGATGGGCTTGTGCAAACGGAACAACCACCGCTGCCGCTGGCTTTTGAGGCGGGTGGCAAACTGCTGGCGCTGCATGTCGCTGCGGGCGATCAGGTGCAGGCAGGCGATTTAATCGCCACGCTCGACGATACAACCTTGCAAGAGGCGATTGTCGATGCCACGTTGCAAGTTGATCAGGCTGAGAACAGCTTGGCACAGGCACAGTTGACCTTGGATGATTTGGAAAATTGGGAAGTGGATGCAACGGCCGTTGCCCTGGCCGAAGCCAACCTCGCCGCTGCCGAAGCTGCCCTCGAAAATGCTGAAGTGCATGATGCCAATGCGGGCAGCAGCCTGACTTCCGCCAGTATTGGCATTCAACAGGCTGAACGTAATCTAGCAGATGCCCAAAAGGCGTATGACACCGCTTTTGATCCAGGGCGTGAATGGGAATATAACATCACTGAGCCGTCTTGTTTGCCGGGTCAGGGTGGTGGTATTCCGTGCACGGGCCCATCGCTGCATAGTCAGATGAAAGCTGAACGTGAAGGGGCTGAACGGGCGGTTGAATATGCACAGGAAAATCTGCAAGTGGCACGCGCGCAATATAGTGTGGCCGCAGCGGGTGTGAATACTGATACGGCCGTTTCGGCGCAAGCCAATCTCATCAATGCCCAAAATGCCTTAGAACAAGCCCAAAAGGGTCCCAAAGCATCTGAAATCAATGCGGCACGTTTACGTGTTGAACAGGCAGCCTTGTCTTTGCAACAAAGTCAACTCAATCTGGAAAAAGCACAAAACAGACTGGATGATGTTCAATTAGTGGCACTTACAAATGGTACGATTCTGAGCGTAGACGTGACGCCGGGCATGTTAGTCGCTGCGGGCACACCGATTGTGACCATGCTCGACACGGCCAATCTGCAATTTCATACAAGTAATTTGAGTGAACGTGATTTGGCGCAAATTAAACCGGGAGAAACGGCCGTTGTCACCCTAAAAGCCTATCCCAATGACCCACTGGATGCGACTGTGCAGCGTATTAGCCTACAGGCTGGCGCGGCAGTCGGGGACGCGGCCACATTCCCTGTGATCCTGGTTTTGGATGCAACTGAGTTAGACATTTTGCCGGGCATGACAGGACGTGCAGAAATTCACCGGTCGGAATAAACGTAGAGATGTCCCACTGAGGCGTCTTTTTTTATGGGAGGCAACGGCCGTATACCAATCAATCTGCTCGAGAAAGTTGATCCACGTATAAAACCGTTGCAATAACTAACGATTTCTGCCACAATTGTTATTATGCGCTGGCAACAGTTACAACAAATCGTTCAAGATCAACCTTTATTTGAAACATCGCTGCTGCTCAGTGGTGATTTAACTCGCCATCAAGTACAGCGACAATTGAGTGATTGGACAAAGGCTGAGAAAATCATCCAATTACGGCGCGGCATTTATACGCTGCCGCATCAAAACCCACATCCGTTTATCGTAGCTAATCAGCTTGTACCTGGTTCCTATGTAAGTTTTCAAATGGCATTGGCTCATTACCATCTGATTCCTGAAAATGTCGCCGTTGTGACCAGCGTAACGACCCAGCGTCCAAGCCAATATGAAAACAAATTTGGGCGCTTCACCTACCGTCATATCAAGCCATCTTTGTTTTTTGGTATTGACTACCATCTGCTGGTTGGTAATGAATATGCTTATGTGGCTGCGCCTGAAAAGGCCTTACTTGATCTTATTCATTTACGCCCACAGGGAGATTCGATTGCCTACATCGAATCGCTACGGCTGCAAAATCTAGAAATCCTTGATATTGAGCGACTGCATCGCTTTGCTCAACGTGCCGCCAAACCCCAATTACAACGCGCTGCTAGCGTGATTGAGGTGCTCGCCCAACGCGAAGCGGCAGAATATCAGCCATTATGAAAGCATATTTACGTGAGCTAATCACCCCAGCTCAAAATAATCTCCTGGCAATTCATATTGTTCGTGAATATTTGCAAGCTTGTACTTTGCAGAGTTTGCAGCGTAATGAAGCACTCTCCAATTAACCCGTGAGGCACAAGATTTAGGGACACTGATACGGGAGAACAATGATAAAATGAAAAACAAATCCTATCCGTGTGTGTCCGTATCCGTGTCCAAATGAATATCGACAAAATTTTGTTGATACTTGCGCGTTAGTGCTTAAAATTAGGCAGCTTCCGGTTTTGTAGAACGGCCGTTTGCCCACTCCTGATACACCAACCAGACAGCACCCAATCCAATGAAGGTGACAATCAAGCTAATCGCCCAGCCGAGGAACGGTATGGCATACACCAGCACATACAGCAGCAACCCAAGTAACAGCGGCCACAGTTTATGCTTATTGGCGCGTGGATAAAGGCGTTTGAACACCCAACGGCCGAATACAAAGGCGATGATGATTTTGCTGCCATAGGAGACAAAAAGCAGGAAAATAGCAAAGGCTAAACTTAAACTCGACAAGGCCAAGCCCCAAAAAGTGAAGGCAAGTCCCCACAAAGTCATGACTGCCAACGAAACGCCGATGGCGGTGAAGATCAACAGCACGATGAAAAAGCCGATGA
>CAYGMR010000242.1:0-1378 GCA_964350725.1 uncultured Ardenticatenaceae bacterium
ATGGCATTCCCTTGTGCCAAAAATTCCGGATTCGACGCCACACCCACATTTTCAACACCATGTTCCAGCATGATGTTTTCTAACAAACGTGCCGTTCCTACCGGCACAGTGCTTTTATTCACCAACACGACACGTTTTTTGTCCTGCCGTTTGGCCAATAAGGCCGCCAGGTGGTGGGCTGCGTTCAAGTAGTAGCTCAAATCAGAAGAGCCATCCCGATTAGGCGGTGTATTCAGGCATAAAAAGACAGAATCTACCCCCTCAACGGCATTTGAAATATCTGTCGTAAAGAAAAGATAACGGTCAATATTCTCGGAAATGGCGGCCGCCAACCCAGGTTCATTGACATAACGTTCAATTTGTGCGCGTTCACCAGATTGGTACGCTTTAATACGGGCCTCGTCAATATCATATGCATAAACTTCATGCCCATACTCAGAAAGGACAGCAGCGTGTGGCAAACCCACAAAGCCGGTACCAACAACAATTATTTTCATAAAACAAACTCCAATGTAAATCGATTTTTCAAATCGATACGCGATTTATAAAATCGCGCTACGGTTTTATCCTCAATTATCGACGATATTGTCATTTTTATCTGGTCAAAAGCCCATTTTCGATGGGTGATTGTCATACGTTTTGAGGATGAGAAACGGCCGTTTCCACAGAAACCCCATCCGTCAACATCAACCGCGCCACACGGCGTCCAATTTCGACAGCAAAATTTGTGCCGCGATCCCAGGGATAAACCTGACTCATACTCGCAAAATATAAGCCTTGCAATGGTGTGCGCAAGTCCGGAATATTGGCAGAATGCCCCACCAATGGCACCGGCTGCGCATATGTCTCACGGAACAACCAACTTTTGCGCACCCATTCCGGCTTAAAATCGGGATTAAATTTATGGAACCCCCCTATAAACAAATCCTCTAATTCAGCCTCGCTCATACTGAAATAGGGGTGAGCGGGATGTACATAATCACCACAATAGATGATCGTTTCGCCGCCATAATGCTCCGCTTTAATGAAATTGGTATGTTCAACCAAGGCTAAAAAGGGAATGTCATTTTTCATTTTGTCAGGCGAGTTTGAAGGGATATTGAGCCAATAGGTCATGCCATCGGGCAGCAGCGGTTGGTTCAAAGCAAATGTCATTACAACTGCGCCCATATTTTTTAATTTGAGCAACTGCTGCAAATAATCGGGGGGTAAATCAGGCACAATGCGACTCGTCAAGCCAGGTGAAACCGTGGAGAGAACCTGGTCATAGAACGTTGTTGTAGTTGGGGTTGTGAGGGAGAATCGGCCGTCCCCATTCTGACTAATTTTTTGAACCGGTGTTTCCAATAAAATCTGTCCACCACGACTGCGTACGGCA
>CAYGMR010000242.1:1388-6214 GCA_964350725.1 uncultured Ardenticatenaceae bacterium
AATATTGAAACCCACCCTCAAAATAACCCAAACGCATCGAACGCACATGCAAGCGTGCCCACATCCAAGCCATATTGACCTGTTCAAAATAAGGGCCAAATTTACCAATCAACAACGGCCGCCACACCATTTCGTAGATTTTGTCACCATATTTCCGTCGCAGCCAGGAATCGGCCGTTTCTTGTTCTAACTGTCGCCATGGTTTCGTAAAACGCAAATAAGCACTCACAAATCCATAGCGGGCCACATCAATCAAGTTAAAACCGGGGAAAGTAATCCAACGCCAGGGTGAATCAAAGGGAACAATCTCACCGTCATAAATCACAGAGGTGGTGGGGTGCGGGAAAAATAGTTTGTCGCTGATACCCAACTCGTCAACCAGGCCAATTATCTCTTTATCAGTGGTAAAGATGTGATGATAAAACTTTTCAAGCGGCCACTCCCATTTTTCATCTTTGAACCCGTTCGCCAAACCGCCCGGCTGGTCGGCAGCTTCATAAATAACAACTTCATGTCCGGCGGCTAACAGATCATATGCGGCCGATAAGCCGGTCAGGCCAGCCCCTACAATTCCAATTTTCATACAACAGCTTCCTCAGTTTCACTTCCCGCAGCTTCGACAGCCTTGCTAAAGCTCGACCACCCCAACCCTTCTTTAAACATGTAGTAAACACCCAATAATGTGATTGGCAGCCATAAAGCAGCATGGAGAACCAGGGTATAGGCTGTAGCCGTTGTGCGTGCCACACAGTATAAAACCAGCGTTTCGATACCAGGTGTGTCAAATGTGCCCACATACCCAGGTGCCGATGGCAAGGTCGTAAACAAATTAACAACCCCATTCATCAACATCAAGGCAAAGAAAGTCACATGGAAATCAAACGCTTGCATGACAAACCAATATTTGATTGTTTCCAAAAGCCAAATCACAACTGAAGTGAAAAATATCATCACAACATTGCGAAAACTACGTAAAGATTCGAGCCCTTCCAAAAAACGACGCAAGAAGTTTAAGATCGGTGTAGCAAAACGTTCAGGAAGGAACCTATTAAATATTTTTTCAGCCAGATTGTAAAAAGTATCCGGCTTGGCTGCCAAGATAAAAAAGACGATCAAGGCTGCAAAAAAGGCGATACTGGCGAAGATGACCAGCGTTTGAACACTCTCGCTGGGAATCGGTGTTAATGGCAAGGCCACAAACACAAACATTAACATCACCAAACCATCAAATACACGCTCGACGATAACGGTGGCCAAGCTGGCACCAATCGCCACATCTTCACGTTCATACAACACAAAAGAGCGCAGCAGTTCACCGGCGCGAAAAGGGTAGACATTGTTGCCCATATAACCAATCACGACCACGGGAAAGAGGCGCCGAATAGGTATTTTCTTCAACGGCCGTAACATATAATCCCAGCGCCACGTACGCGCCCAGACAGCCACAAAATAAACCGCCACAGCCGGAATCAGCCAATAATAATTGGCGCGCTGCACTTGGCTAAAAACCTCGGTTAGTTTTAAACCTTGCAACGCATAAACTAAAAAGCCGACGCTAATGATAACGCCGAGCCAAAATTGCCATTTTTTCAACGATTTTTCCTTTTTATGCCACAGATTTCCACGGATTCACACAGATTAAATCCTAAATTAGTCAGGACCTGTTTACTGGGGCAGGAATCAAAATCCATAAAGATAGTGATCAAGTATACACAGGATAAAGGCTAAAGCCCCACCCATAGCCTAATTAAACAATCTTTCATTCAAGGTTGCAATCTAAACAGCATCGTTTATAATTTGTGCTTGTTCGGGGTGTGGCGCAGCCTGGCAGCGCGCTTCGTTCGGGTCGAAGAGGTCCGCGGTTCGAATCCGCGCACCCCGACTAAAAAAGCCGTTCTCAATCGAGAACGGCTTTTTTGTTTCGAGCCTAGTCATATGGGCACGACTCAGTTATTTTGATAACGTACAACACGCGGCGTTGTCAACTCACTATCGCCCCAAAAATAAGAGAGTCCCTGCGTACCGCTCGCATTTTCGATACCAGCAGCATGCATCGTACCATCTGTTGGTGCATTTTGATAATGTATTTCGATGATGCTGCTATTTTCAAACAGCTTAAACTGCATGGTTACCAGATCATTCCCATTCGCATGTGGTACGTCGGTATACTGCACAATTAATTTTTGATAGGGTGTTGTGCCGGTGAGCTCATAATGCACTGTTCCGCCAAGATCGGGGCGCAGATCAGCCCACCAACCAGCGATAATGTTGTTGGGTACGCTGTTGTTGGGTATCTCTAGTGGAGATGGGTTATCGGACCCAGCTTGTGAAAAAGCCAGGGTGCCATTTGACCCTATGTAAACGGTTGTGTAGTCGGTGTTGTAGAATGGAAAGTCAAAGCCGATGCTTATTTGTTCAGAACTGTCGTTGTCTAATGCAACGGCCGTTCCTGTCCCTGCAATATCATTAAAATCATACGTGGGACCACAAAGTTCCGTAGAATCCATAACTGAATACCCAGAGCCGGTTACAGTTCCCGGATTAATACAAAAGTTGAATTTGCCAGGTCGATTCACTGTGCCAGACACAGCCCCATCAGCATCAAGCGCACGCACCAAATAAGCATAGTTTATAGGCGCAGCACCTGTATGTGTATACATCGTTGTTGCCGCTGGCAAGGTGGTGGAGAACGTACCGCTGTCGCCAATCTGGAAATACAGATCACTGCTCCACCACACCTCATACCCGCCGCTGTTAGCGGGACTATCTTGCCAGGAGAGAATGACATCATTGAGGGCATTGACTGTGCTCAGCTCAATCGAAACATACGGTGCCACAAGCCCACTGCCTGTTGCAATAAAGGTAAAGGGACCAACCACTGCCAGGTTGCCAACCAGATCGGTCGCTTCAACATTGAACGTATAGGTCCCAACCACTGATATGGCGGGTGAGAAAACAAATTCATCATTATTGACCACCACAGGCTGCCAACTTAAAACGCCATTGGGTGCCTTAACACGCACGACAACCGACTCCAGACCACCGCCATCGCTGACAGTACCACTGAGAATATCAGTGCCAGTCAGCGGCACTTCTGCTGTCAAAATTAATTGTGTCGCGGTAAGTGCCGGGGCAACTGTGTCGACCTGGTAAGTGCGGGTGATCGTTTCTGAACGATTGCCTATCACATCCACACCGGTGGCGGTTAATGTGTAGGGAATGCCATCGCCAGTTTGCTGCAAGGTTGTGTCATGCTGCCAGGTTGTATTGGGAGTCGCGTTGGGTTGAGCTGTGATATTGGCACAACTGCCCCCATCAGGATTATTCAGGCACAAGTTCACCGAAGCAGCAGCCAAGTTGTCAGTTAAGTTGCCATCAACGAGCAGTTCATCTGGCCCTAAGAAGCCATCGAGTAATGCATTTTCAAAAGCGGGCGAAAAAGTGACAACGGGAGGCGTTAAATCAACCAGCAAGGTGCGTACTGATGTCCACGCGCTGCTGTTGCCTGCTTTGTCGGTAGCTTTGGCTCTTATTTTTACACTATCAACACCAATTAAGGTGCCCGCGTCCCATTCACAGCTCCATATACCATCATCATTACCGTCTGGGCAGGTCAGCGTTTCACTGCTATTTGCAGGCAGTTTCACAACCTCAACCATGATCTCAGCGATGCCAGATGGGTCTTGCACCTGGCCGAAGATGGTCTGGATACCAGGCCGCGCATATTCGCGTGGGGTTTCGATGTTTAGGTTTGCAGGCGGCAGGGCATCTATATCGTGCTGAATCCAGAACCAATCGAAGGGAGCATGGGTATCGTCACTGAATACGGCCGTTACCTCCGCAGACTCCCCATCCAAGGCCGCATTAACCGTGCCATTGACCACAACAGACCCGCTGCTTGCGGCGGGAACTGTGCCCAGATCAACCAATAATGTGTTGTTACCACTAAACTGGATGGCGCCATGAGCCGTTAAATTAGCCTGCACATTGGGCATCGCCACGGGGCCACGATTTTCATAATGGATCGTGTAGGTAACCGCTTGACCATCTTGCAATGGTACCTGAGCGATGTCAAAAGGCAGCGCTGGCTCGATGCTGCCGTCTAGATCGGCATCCAAGCGACTGTCAGGAGCTAACAAATCAAGCAAATCGTTTTGGAGAAAACCAACGCTCAAACCAGCAGGCGCTGCTGTCATATGCAAATGCATATCTGCATCCACAAATTGACCTGCATTCGGCAATATGCCTGGCGCCACAGGCAGTGCCGCCCAAGCATAATATTGGGTTAACGCAAAGCTGCTCAGATCACGATCAACAGCCAGCGGATCCACAACCCGATCGCTGTTTAAGGGGTTTTGATCGGGCATGGTGGCCCACAGCTGCAAAGCAGTAGAACTGTTTATGCCCAACAAGCTAAAGGGCAGCGTGAGATCAAACAAACTGCTATTTATGTGGTAGCTTGATGACGGCAACTGCTGATCAACTAGCCAGGCAGCACCATCCCAACTTAGCAAAGTGACTGTCGTATCATCTTGTACCCAAATCAGGTGGCTGGCGGCAATCGGTTGGCCGTTTTCAGTGGGCAGCGTGATGCTAACGCCATCGGCAAAGGGATTATAGGCTGTGGTTGTACCACCAACGGCCGTATCCAGATACACAAACAAATCACCATCACTATTCCAATCGGCGCCCTGCCACGCCATACGCAAGGCGCTGTCATCCCAGGTGAGGAAGAAACGCTGCTCGGCGTTTAAGGCTGCATTTTGACCGGTATTGAACTGCACTTCACGGCTCGAGCCAATTTGGGTGGCGCCACTACCCATCCA
>CAYGMR010000242.1:6224-8717 GCA_964350725.1 uncultured Ardenticatenaceae bacterium
GTGTAAGCGGGATCAGTGATGTAGTCTGGTGTTGTGGGGCCATCTACATAAACCGGGCCTAACGTTTGCCAGGTCATGTTGCCATAGATGTCTTGCACACCCACATGGGCATACAAAATCTTGATGTCACTGACATTTTGTTCATGACGCCGTATGTCTGGTGGGGCATAAGTGGTCAGAGCAGCAATGGTGGGGGTGGGGCTTTCCGTCCAACCGATGAGTGCATCGCCAGGACCGCTGCCATCTGTTACGGCCGTCCACTCAATAACCAACGTCGGATTGCTGTCATAGACAGTTTCGCCCGGCAGAATTGGCGTGGTGACGGCGTTATCGACAAAACCAAGATTTATGTCAACTGCTGCAGGGGGCACAACATCCACGATAACCGCTTCGGTTGCTGTGGCCATGCGCCCTGCCAAATCTGTCACGCGCGCTTCAACGTTATGGGCAACACCATCCTCGTTGATAGCCCACGCATATTGCCAAGCGTTGGCGTCATTGTTTACAGGGACCCAATTACCACCATCAATCTTGATTTCAACCTGGGGATTTGGGCCAGCAGTCACAGTGCCCGCTAAGGTAACGGCCACTGGTGAAAGCTGCTTTGTGGCTGTCAATACCAACGGATCGATACTGATCTGGGGCAAGGGCGTGAAAACTGAGACCAAGACTTCTTGCGTGTCCGTTTGTACATTACCAGTCCAATCTGATATTTGGGATTCAAACACGTAATCGCCATTCGCTGTGGGTGTCCAATCAAACGCCCATGCAGCCTCTGTAGCAGCGCCATTCGCCCAATTTTCAGTATAGAATGGCGCATTATTAAGGGTGACTTCCAGGGTTTGTAAGGTGTTGATGGCAAAGGCTTCACCATTTATCGTCAGAGGATCAAATGTCGTGCGCATGGTTCCATTTGTCGGTGTCAAGATGACGGAATCCAACAACGGGCCATCGTAAGTAGGGGGTTCTTCGTCGATATCGGGTGGCAATGATAGCGAGAGCGTTTGGGTAACGGCCGTTGTATTGCTGGCCCAATCTTGGGCTTGTAGTTCCAAAATGTAGGTTCCAGACACGGCCGGGGGTGTCCAAGTCGTGTTGATTGTGTCAGTATAGACCTCCCCATCAGCCCAACTGCCACTGTATATCAACACATTTTGCGTGGTTTCACGCAGTTCGAACGAGCTCAAGAAAGCTGGCGCGGCGGCACCGGCCGCAATCGTAACTGGTTCGACAGTGGTAAGTGTCGAGCCATTCACAGGTGCGGAGAATTCGGCGACGATGTCACCCAATTCTGGCGGTAAAGTGAAAACGGTGGGGGGTGGCTCTTCAATCGTAAGCGTATAGGTTATTGTGTTTTGGCGGCCTTGCCAATCTTCAAGGTCAATTTCAAATTGGTGTGAACCAACGGCCGTTACACCCAATGTCGGTGTGAGCCACTCAAATGCCCAGGTGGCATTGGTTGCTGCGTCACCTGTCCAGCTTTGGTTATAAACGGCCGTCCAATTACTATCAATGAGCTGGCGCACGGTCAAATCCTTGATGCCAACTGGGGCTGTCACCACACCTGTAATTGTGATCGGCTCATAAGCGGCGATGATGCTGTTGTTGGGCGGAGTTAAGACAGTTGCTTTGGGTCCAGCCAAATCTTCATAATAAGGATAGCTAGCAACCAAATCTTGGCCTTCACTCGAAATAATCGTGCCTGGCGTGCCAAGCTGGACGGGATTACTGCCATCGCGCCCAGCTTGCCAAAGCTGGCTTAGGGTGGAGAGCGGATTGATAATCCAATATAGTTGATCATCATCTAGATCAAGTGCTAAACCACCCAAATTTGTGTTCGTCCCGCTAAGTGTATCGGAGTGGATTGGGGTAACATTATTAATGACTCCCGTTGTTGGCGTGTAATCAGCCTGATAGATCGTAAACGACCCATCAACACCAGAGGTGGGTAATACGGTTGTGTGCCAATAGATTTGACCGATTTCGGCATCTAACGCCAAATATTTAGTATTCTCTAAACCAGTTTGTTCACTGTCCAAGTCTGAACCATCCAGGCGAGAACTCATTAGGTCAACTGTGGCGGCAAACAAATCTCCCGACAGCCAAAACATGCGGTTTTGACTGCTGTCTATAACCAAACTGCTCGGTTTGGAAAGCCCTTGCAGGATGGTAACTTGGTTAGAGCCGTCTGTATCGGCTCGATAAATATTCCCATTAGAGTAATCTGCCCAATAAAGATGACCATTGAGGACATCTACCTCTACATTAATTGCGTCGAAGCTTGTGGTAACGAGGTTAGGTGGATTCGCACCAACCACATCAGATTGTTTGATATCCCCATCAAAAGAATCACCTTCTACCCAGTAAAGGTCTTGATGTAGTGTGTCTAAAGCCAAACCAAGAATGAAAAAATCGCCTGCATACACCGCATTAACAATTCCTTGGGCAGGATTGATGCGCCGAACTGAGCCTTCCCCAATGCCTTGGCTCCAA
>CAYGMR010000243.1:0-8707 GCA_964350725.1 uncultured Ardenticatenaceae bacterium
ACAGCGAATTGGGGAACAAACGAATTAAGCCAGTCGAGTAAATTCGTTCCTTCTTTCATTCGTTGTAGTCTCCAATTGTAAAGTAAATTATGCAGAGTCTGAACCACGCCAAAATTACTTAATATTTTCAATCCGCAAAAGCCTACGCCTAAAATGAGACACTCAGATCCATGGTGCGGCGGTCGGCAACACGGTCGATGGTGCCCAGGATACCCACAGAAGTAGCCCCGATTGTAGGCCATTCCTGGCCACTGGGAATCACAATGCCATAGCGTGGCGCGCGCATATCGGCCAAGGTTTCTCCGGTATACGGATCAAGCAGCGAGGCATAGATGTCGCCTTCCTGCAATTCTTCCCGAAAGCCTCTCTTACGCTGAAACAGACCGTCGACGTTTGGTTTCCAGATGACCGTTCCGGCATTGTAGACGGTGCATAAATCACCGTCCGTCTCAAATTCGCCATCGATCATGCCCATCGATCTCATGATATTAAAAATACCGCGCTCCGCGTCGCGCACATTATCCAGCCCATTCTTATACCAGCCAGTGCCGCCACCGAATTCGAGTGTAATTTGCACCACGCCAGCTTCCTCAACGGCCACCTTAGATTGATTGGAACCAAAGGTACCTGCTGGAAAAAAGGCTGCCTGATCTAACCCAAAAGCGACAACAAGTTTGTGGCGCTTCTTCTCGATCTCTGTCAGATTGTTGGGATCGCCGTCGGCGCCGAACAGAACATAACGTTCATAGGCGGTACGTGCACCAGCATGAAAGTCAACGAATACGTTTGCCTTACTAATCACTTCTTTGAAGTAATGGTAGGCGACCTGATCGGATATGCTGCCATTCTTCTTGCCAGGGAAGAGGCGGCTAATATCTTTGTTATCGATGCGTGAGCCGCGTTCGCCCAGTTCGAAACCGGCACGATTGACGACAGGCACAGCGATGACATTGCCGCGCATGCCCTGCGGATTGACATTTTTAATGAAATTGAGTACAGCGATGGAACCAATGACCTCACCGCCGTGAATCGCACCTTGCACGAGCAGCGTGGGACCCGGCTCCGTGCCTGCAATCACATGGATTGGAATATCCGGCCGCAGGCCAGACCGTGCGGCACCGGTTGATAAATAACCAAATTTCTTTTCGCCAGACTGAGCTTTAATGTTACCAATTTGCATGTTTCCTTCCTCTAAATCTAAACAGGATTTGTGCCCAAGTGCTGTTTGAACCAGCCCAAGATGCGTCTTTGTCGCTCAATACGATTACCGGGACGGCCGCCGCGAGAAAGGCCGTGGCTCTCGCCTTCAAAAATGACTAATTCCACTTCTTTGCCCATCCAGCGCAGAGCGGCAAAGAATTCTTCAGCCTGCTCCACCGCACAGCGATAATCCTCATCACTGTGGATGATTAGGAGCGGTGTCTGCACATTCGCCGCATAGGCGATTGGCGACTGCTGCCATACCTTCGCCATGTCTTCCCAGGGATCGGAACTGGCTTCGCCACGTGTGCCTTCGGGCCCGATGTCAGATGTACCAAAAAAGCTGATCTGATTGGTGATTGATCGTTGAGTCACGGCGGCTGCAAAGCGGTTGGTGTGGCCAACAACCCAGTTCGTCATAAACCCGCCACAGCTGCCACCGGTAACGCCGAGTCGGGACGCATCGATATATGGCCGGGCGACTAATTCGTCGACACCAAGCATAATTTCTGCATAGTCACCACCGCCTTGATCGCCTTCGCTGGCGCGTGTCCATGCCTGTCCATAGCCAGCGGTTGTGCCTCTCTGATTAAAATAGGCAACAATGTAGCCGCTATTGGCCAGACATTGAAATTCATGGTTGAAATCCCAAGAGAACATCGAGCAATGCACGTAGACAATTGTCGGATAGCGCAAATTTTCATCAAAATCGGGCGGTTTCATGATCCAAGCATGCACGCGCGCACCATCTAAGCCGTCATACCAGTAAGATTCAGGTGTGGCTAGTTTATGGTCGCGCAGCCACGGGTTTAGATCGGTTAGTTTTTCTGTACGGCCGTTGCGCCATAAATAGAGCTCGCCGGGATGCTGCGGGTTGGCCTGGCCAAAAGCAGCGATGTCACCAGCCACGGGGCTGTATTCGAAAGTAACCGATTCGTCACCATCCAGCCGTTCGATTTCACCGCTTGTATCAATGCGATAGAAGTTAGTCGCGCCTTGCTCGGTAAGTAGATAGTAGATCCAGCGATCATTGGCAGGCCATTTGATCGTAATATTGCTAAGGCCTTTGCGTTGATCAGCGACCGCATAGTTGCCGACTTCATCGTCGATTGCCGGGTTAATCTTTTGTGCTGTGCCGGCGGCCACATCTGCAAGGTAAGGCTGCATGAAGATGCGGCGATTGGTTGGCCCTGGATGGGCGTGCCCGGCGAAAGCAATCAGTTTGTCATCCTCGCCCCAACTAGGACTGCGACCAGCGCCTATCCAGCCAGGTAAAAGGGGTGTGATTGCGCCCGAATTCATGTTATAGATAACGATTTGGCCTTGACCCAGTTCAATATTCTGCTCACGAGCCATGGCGACAAAAGCAATGCGGTCGCCAGCCAAACTCCATTTGGGTTCCATGTAGTCACATTCGCTCGTTGTGATTTGCTGCGTGTCTCCGGTTTCGAGATGCAGCAACCAGAGCTGTTTAAAGCGATCATGTACCCAACCGGTGCCGTCTTGTTTGTAACGCAGCCGACGAATCACTTTCAGGGAAGGTGCGGGAATGCCGGGAAGCTGTCCACGGTCGTTGGGGTGGCGCTGGGGTGTCCAGCGTGTGCCGACCAGGCGCTTGCCGTCCGGTGACCAATCTAGTTCTGAAAAGGGTGCGCCAGAAAGCGCGTACACGGCCGTTTCACCACTGTCTGCTGACCAGACTCGCACCGATGAACCATTTTCATCTTTCCAGGAGTAGGCTAGGAAACGGCCGTTTTTACTCCAAGCGATTGAAGATGCCGTACCGGTTCCAGCTGTCAAGCGACGGATCTTCTCGCTGGCTATGTCACGAACATGCAAGTGCGTTTCATAGCCATTGCTGGCGACATGCACGCGCTTCACGCTATAGGCCAGCATCTCTGCCTCTGGTGAGAGCACGAGTTCATCTACCCAGCGGAAGTTGAGTAAGTCCGTTTCGATGAGACCACGTTTTGTTTCAGTTTGTTCGAAGGTTGAAGTTGTCATATGTTTACCTGTTAGGAATAAGGTTATCGACGGTTTCTTCTACAACGCCAAAGAAACAGCACCATTGACCGGCGAGAACGGATGGACGCGCACGCATACCAAAAATGACGCCAGCTTTCGGTGCCCGTACTTCACCCACAATATCTCCGAATAAATCGTATATCTGGCCGATCAGGTACCCTTCCTCGATCTCAGTCTCAAAAGGCAAATCCGCATTGCCCACATACATGCCCGTGGCCGGCGCGAGCAGCGGAATTTGGTAGCCCATGCGCCAGGAATCGAGATACGTTGCTTGGCCATCGATCATGTTGTAGTGGCGCATCACATTAAGATAACCATTGCTGAGATCGCGCGCAATTGCATGAAAATCACTTGTCAACGTGCGGCAATTGCCGCCAAGTTCGACAGTGATTCCGCCTCTGCCGAGGGCGCCAATTTGCGAGCTGGGATTGCCACCGCCCGTGCCACTACGAAAAACAAGTGGCCATGCGGTTCCCATTGCTGCCGCCAACTCAAGGCTAGGCTCGTTGTCAGAAGCAAAAATCATATGTGCCAGATAGGAATGATCGCCACCGGAATGAATGGCTATCTGTAGATCGCAGTTATCCTTCATCGCCAGCCAATGGGCATGTGCCACACGCTCCGTTGGATAGCCATCGGCCCGGCCAGGGTACAACCGGTTCATATCATGTGAAAAGGAATCTAATGGGTCGCCCCGTGTACCAGCAGTGAATGCTTCTACATTCATAGCGGGGCAGGCAACCACTGTGCCGCGCATTTGGGCAGGATCGAGTTCTTTGAGGGTTAAGAAGATAGAGAAAGGGCCTTCAGGCTCGTCGCCGTGCGTGGCGCCGTTCAACCACAAAATTGGTCCATCCTGGGCCCCGCGATAAACAATAATCGGGAGCTCGCGCTCACGGCCGTACATATCAACACCAATGGCAATGCCGCCGCGTTTTTGTTCGCCGGGCATCACCGACACTGTTCCAATATTCAATGGTTCGGTCACTTGTTTTCTCCTTCTAATGTTCGTTATTTAAAGATTCAAGTCGTTTTGCGTTAAATATAATTACCGCTATGGAGTCACTCAAAGTGGAAATGCGACGCCGAGCTTCGCGGCAAGCTTTTGCAAGCCAGCTACCGTTTCTTGCGCAACCGGGATGCCATCTTCACGTCGACTTTGCATGCGTTCGAATTCTATTTCGCCAGGCAAAACGACCGGTCGCTGTGGATCAATCGGCGTCGTGTTCTTGACTTCGTCGACAAGTTCCTCAATTCGTTGGTCAAATTCTTCTCTTGGCAAGAAATTATCTGGTTTAATAGCCATCATCATATGGCCGACATCATAATTTTGATCGTCCTGGAAAACAGCACCGCCGAACAGCGCGCCAGTCATCACGCCAGCCAGCACATCTGTGATTAAGCTCAGGCCATACCCTTTGTATTCACCAATGGGCAGAACGGGGCCATCCATCGCTGCGGCTGGATCTGTTGTGATACGGCCGTCGGGTGTCAAAGCCCAGTTATCAGGCATTTGGCGGCCTTCCTGAATATACCAGCGCATCATTCCCTTGCCCGACATGGTCAGCGCCATATCAAGCACAATAGGCGGTGCATCCTTACGGGGAATGGCAATGCCCCAGGGATTTGTGCCCAACACCGGTTGGAAAGCACCCCACGGAGCCATTTCAGCCCTAGCGTTGGTGAAAGACCAACCAATGTAGCCAGCCTTTGCCGCCTGATTGGCATGATAGCCAGCAATACCAAAATGATTACTGCCGCGCACGCCAACCATGCCGATGCCGGTTACGCTTGCCTTTTCAACAGCGCGCTGCATGGCGCGGTCCGCAGCGACATAGCCAAAGCCCTTCGCGGCATCCAGCAATGCATAACTAGGGCCGTCTTTTACCCAACGCATATCGGCGTTGGGTATAATGCCGCCGCTATTGACCCGTCTGTCGTAACGAAAAAGTTTTTCCAGCCCCTGTCCTTGGCCAGGATGCCACCACAGTGAGGCCGTTATTATTCCATCCGTAATAATTCTGGCCTCATCTTCCGACGCATTCAGGGCGAGCAAACAATTCGTGGCAAAAGTACGTAAGGTCTCTTCGTCGTAACTGTTAACTAAGTTTCTATCTTTTATTTCGTAAGCCATCTTTCCTCATCAATCTACAATACCTTCGCTAAAATTTATTTTGGTCGAAATTCACAATTGTCATTCCCCGCGCAAGCGGGAATCCACTCGTGTAACAAGAAGATACATGCCTGCCTGCGCAGGTATGACAGACTAATATTTTGAAATTGGCGAAGGTATCGAATCTAGAAAAAGTATTGTGTTTATCTGATACGCTAACTCTCAGGATAATCCCAGCTTGTAGCGTGTGGTTGAATAAGTTCTACGGTAAAGCCAACACCATTATGGGGATAAACGAAAGCTTCATAACCATCAGCGGCATCGAAAACTTTGTCCTTAAAAAGAGGGACACCAATTTCTCGTAGATGGCTCGCATCTTCTTCAATAGTAGTGGTCTGCAAAGCAATATGTTCTAGCTGTTGACCATTGCGCGCCGAATAACGGTAGACACGTGAATCGAGATGCCAATTTTGAACGAGATGCAACCAGCATTGATTGCCTAGGAGGATGCGGGCATCATACTGCTTGCCCTTACCCTGATCATCGCGAAAATCGCGACAGGGCAATCCAAATAGACGTTCGAATTTGCGGCAAGCGGCGCCAAGGTCGGCAACACCAACGCCAATATGTTGCAGGCGGAATATTCCCGTTTTGTCGCTAATCGGCTCGCCAACAGCCTCTTGTGGATAGCCCCAACTACTTTCATGGGGTTGGATCAACTCCACGGTAAAGCCGATGCCATCATCAGGGTAGACGAAGGCCTCAAACCCATCGGCGGCGTCAAATATCTTATCTTCAAAAATGGGAATACCAGCTTCGCGTAAGCGAGCGACATCAGCCTCGATATCGTCGGTTTCTAAAGCAATATGTTCCAAGGCTTCGCCATGCGCAGCATGGAACTTGTAAACACGTGAATCAGGGTTCCAATTCTGGACTAGGTGCAGCCAGCAATCGTTACCGAGCAAAATGCGCGCATCGTATTGATAACCTTTACCTTGATCATCGCGAAAGTCGCGCGCTTTTAAGCCAAATAAACGTTCGTATTTGGCTATTGCTTGTTGAAGGTCGTCGACGACGACCCCAAAATGTTGTAAACGAATTATAGCCATAAGGGCGTGGTCCTCTATTTATTAATATCATTATCCCGCAAACGAACTCGCCGATTGATCACTCAATGACAATAAATCGGTTGTGGGTTGTTGTGTATTACATGAACGGGTGCGCAAGCGGATTCAAAACCGCTTCATTGATGACAAATTCTGCGGGCGTCGTTACCAAATAGCCTATGTACCGTGCGACTTCATCAGGATCCATTGTCTCGCTTGGCGGCTTAACACCAATCGGCGCACCGCGCCAGCCGGTATCCATACTGCCTGGGTAAAGGACCGTGGCGCGCACATTATGATCTTTGCCCGCGTTGGCTGTGGATCGCGTCAGACCTGTCAATCCAAATTTTGTGGCAGCGTAGGAAGGGCTGCCGCCGCCACGCAGCCCAGCTGTGCCAGCAACGTTAACGACGTAGGCACCCTGCCCGCTGGCAAGCGAATCCCATAATAGACGCGTCAGATAAAAAGCACTTGATAGATTTACACCTAGGATATGATCCCAATCCTCGATGCTGGTTTCTTGAAAGCTAGTCGGGGCGGGTACGCCAACATTATTGATAAGGATATCAATAGCGCCCATTTCCTTAATGATCGTTGCTACAGCTTGCTGCACCTGCGTACTATCGGAAGCATCACATGAGATTGCCAATGACCGGATTCCATTATTTTTGAGCAGCGCAGCAGTTTTATCTAGTTCTTCCTGGCCGCGTGCAAGCAGAACGATATCCGCGCCGAGAGATCCAAGATGTTTGGCCGTAGCCGCGCCCAATCCATGAGTTGCTCCAGATATAACAGCGGTGGCTTTGTTCAATGGTTTTTTCAAGTCAAAACTCCTTGGTCAGTTTACCTAAATAAGTGTCTAAAGCGGGAAGATCCTTTTCTCAGGCAACTATTTGCGCAATTTTTGTCAGCGCTGCACCCAATTCCAATTCGCGATTTGAGCCTGTGCCGCCACCGATGTGGGGCGTCAAAATCACGTTATCCAAGTCGAGCAATGGGCTGTCTATTTGCAGCGGTTCAAAGGTAAAAACATCCAAGCCAGCACCGGCAATGCGGTCGCTGCGTAGGGCTTCAATGAGCGCGTCTTCATCAACGACGCCGCCGCGACAAATATTGACTAGATAGGCGCTCTCTTTCATCAAAGACAGCTCACGTGCGCCGATTAACTTTTCTGTCGCTGGGGTATGCGGCACGGCTAGGCAAACATAGTCGCTTTCCGCGAGTAACTCATCCAGGTTACGATAACTTGCATCGAATTGTTGTTCCAATTCTGCTGAAAGTGGGCTGCGTTTGTGATATATGTTACGCATGCCCATGACACTCGTGCGCCGGGCTAGCTCGCAGCCAATCTCGCCCATGCCAATGATGCCAAGGGTTTTGTTGTGAATCTCGTGAACACGTGTGTTGTGCATCCAGTGGAAGGCCATCTTCCATTGTGCGGAGCGCTCCGGTTTTAAGCCACGCAGACGGTAGGCGCCGGTCGCGACGCTTTCATGCGAAACCAACAGGTCTTTGCTAAGGGCCATTATGAGTGTGAGGGCCAGTTCGGCTACACAGTTTGGCCCTTTGCGGGGCACAATGATTAGGTCGATGGCGCGCTGTCGCACAGCCTCAACATCAATATTGTGGTAGCTACGGCCGAGTTTGAGTACAAACTGTAAGTCGGGTAGGTTTGCAAGTAGATCGGCGTCCACCGGTGCGGATTGGCTGACGATGCCGATGATGTCTTTTGCGGCCAAATCGGCTGCGCTTTGGCTTTCAGACGCAGTAATTAGCTCCAAATTTGGAAACTTTGCCGCGAGGGCGGTCACTGCGTCACCAAATTCGGCATCGGCAATGAGAACGGTTGAACGTGTATTGTTGTTAGATGTCATAATAGTTTTGTTGGTAACTAAGCGGTTGGTTGACCGACAATCTCATCAATAACCAGTTTCATGCGCCGCAACCCCTCACGCAGTTTTTCTTCAGGTTGCAAGAAGGTCATGCGTAGGTATTGGCCGCGCTCACGGTCAAATGCCGAGCCTGGGTAAGCCAGCACATGTTGATCTACCAAAATCTTGCGCGCAAGATCAGCGACGTCCATTCCTGTAAAGCCAACGTCGGCAAAAACGAACTGCCCACCTTGGGGCATACCATATTTGATACCCATATCATCTAGGGCGTCGAGTACAATGCGCCGACGACGTACGTAGGTGTCGCGCATGTCTTGCACGGGTTCCATTGGACCTTCAAGGGCAGCCAAGCCGGCATATTGGGAGACGAT
>CAYGMR010000244.1:0-8683 GCA_964350725.1 uncultured Ardenticatenaceae bacterium
TGGCTGCTTCATCTTCAGTAGCTGCGTCACCTTCGGTGGTTGCTTCGTCTTCAGTAGCTGCGTCACCTTCGGTGGTTGCTTCGTCTTCAGTCGTTGCTTCACCTTCGGTGGTTGCTTCGTCTTCAGTCGTTGCTTCACCTTCGGTGACTGCTTCGTCTTCAGTTGTTACTTCACCTGCTTCGGTGGTAGCTGCTTCTGCGCCTTCTTCAACATAGTATCCATTGCTACTTGCTGCCGCGTCCGCAGATTCTGCACTTGCGGCTTCAGGAATAGATGTATTATTATAAAACCAATTGAAGGCATAATATGGATATTGTTCGTGATCAGATTGCAAGCGGATTGAAATTTGTTTCATTCCATACAATTCTTCAGGTATTTCAGACCATCCATAGAATGTATCTGCGGGAACAGGTCCTGCGAATGTTTCGATACCGTCAACACCGCGTGTGCCCATTTTGCCTAGGGTCATTGCGAACACTTCGCCTGCTGGGAAATTTGTAGCTTCAAAGAGAACATAGTCATCTTCTACAACTTCGAGGATGGTGATTGTGGGCACAGGTCCCATATTCCACCACATGGGTTTGGGTCCCCACATACTGCCCATATTACCCATGCCCATTGGCTTCATACCACCATTTGCTGATACGATACCAACTGCGGCGACCAGAACGACCAGCGACAGAAGGGCCGCAAACCGCAATTTGGCGTTACTTTGTCTACTGCGAATCCAAGCGATCATGTTATCTACCTCCTTAACCGATGCTTACTGGGAATTCTGGCCAAAATAATCACAGGCAATTTTGGGATTTATTGCCGACGTGTTGGAATCTATGATCCGGTGGCCGGATTCCTAAATTAACGTAACATAAAGAGTATACATAAAAACGCTACATAATACTATAGAACATATGTACTTCTTTATGTCAATATAACTATTGTTGCAATGAAAGCCGAAAAATAGTCAATCTCGAGTGCTTTGCTCAAGAGGAATGATAATCTGAAACTAGGTAGATGTGGGGAAGGAGGCGTTAAATTTTTATGAATTAGGCGTGTAAGTGACAACGGCCGTTACTATATCATTGCGCAAAGTCATGCAATTAACCCCTTGTACGACACCTTCTTTTGGTGGTACTTCGTTTGCTTGGAAGCGAATAATCTTGCCGGATTGGGCGATAACAAAGAGATCGTCGGTTGGTTGCACTGTCATTGCTGCACTGAGATGCTCCGTTTTTAGAATAACCTTTCCACCGGCACCGGGTGCTTTATTGGCACGGAACCCCGACATCAAACGAATGGTACCTTTGCCATCATGCCCGATAACAAAAACGCCGCTGTTTTCAGAAACGGCCGTAATGCCCACAGTCGTATCATCCACATCTACACGTAACCCTAAATTGCCTTGTGAATGAATCAGACGACCCGCAAAACGAATGCCTTTGCCTGCACGCGTCACAATCAGTAAATCGTCTTCAATGCCACTCCAACAAGCAGCGGTCAAAAAGCCACCATTTTTGATGTTGTGAAAGCTCATGCCGGGCAGTAGGCTTTTGCTCAGATAATTTTTACGCACACGCTGTACCCAACCGCGTTCACTCACAAGTGCTACATAATCACCCATGTCAGCAGGTAAAACGGCGATCACTTTTTCTTGAGCGCGGAAATTTAGATTTTCTATCAGCGATTCCCCTTTGCTGCGCACGGGTGCTGCAGGCAGGGTGGTAACGGGGACACGAAAAGCACGGCCGAAATTCGTGAATATCAATATAATGTCGGCTTCATCTGCCAAACATAAAAGAGCCGGGGGATCGGTTTCTGGTGTATCGAGGTCAAAGACACCCATGCCGCTGCGTTTTTGACGGGGGTAAAGATGACATGGCGTACGCTTGGCGCTGCCATTTACAGTTACGGTGAGCAGATTTTGGGTTGTGGCGGGTTCATCTAGGGCAACGGCCGTTACCTTTTTACGACCTTTGTTTTGCAACCGTTCAACTTCTGCTTCGAGTGCTTCAATATAATCACGTACATTTGAAGGAACTTGGGTTAAATCTGGACGTTCGATGTTCATATTATTGTGTTGGCAAGATATCGGTGATGGAAACGGCCGTGTCCCGAAAATTATCAAAAGTTAAATCGTTAAAAGGCAAATTGTGAAATGTTTTGAGTTCGCTCATGAGCCCTAGGTAATTGCCTAGAATCCGTTTGTCCCAATCGAGGTCGAGAGCAACGGCCGTTGTTTTAATCTCCCCCTCACTGCCTTCTAACTCTATAAAATCGCCATAAGGCATTTCATCTAAGACCAGTTCAACGCCGCCTAACTGGAAGGTTTCACGGTATTTTTCGTAAACTTGAATGGGATGGAAACCAAGACGTGTGAAGATAGTAACGGCCGTGTCAAAATCATCCACAGTCAACTCTAGTTCCTCACGTACTTTGACCTCACTGGTTAAATCTTCGCTAGCCGGTCCTTTGAATGTAATACGTACGGCCGTGTCCTGCCGTAAACGCAGCAACTCCCATTTTTGCAAAAGTGCCTCGTCGGGTGTATCGAAGCGGATATTACGTTCATATACACGCGCTTTTTTTAAAACAGCCCCAGCTCCCAACAGCTTTTGGCGCATGTTGGGCAGGTTTGTTACCAAAAATTTGACTTCTACTTCCAACTTTGTTGATTGTGCAGCCATTTATTCGTCACTGTTACTGATCACAACCAGTACCTGGTCTTTTTCAACACTAGCGCCAGCTTCTACATTTACAAGCGAGACAATGCCATCCGTTGGCGAACGCAGTTCGTTTTCCATTTTCATGGATTCCAGAATGACAACCTTATCCCCTTTACTTACTGAGTCGCCCTCTTGAACCGGCACTGCAATAATAATTCCTGGCATGGGCGATTGGATGCTCGCCTCACCTTCAATCTCGCCGAGTGTGCCCCGTGCTTGCGCCAGACGGTGGGCCCGTTCATCCGTAACTGCAACAGTATACAGTTCGCCCTCAATCAAAACTTCCCAATTGCCGTTACGTTGTTCAACCACAGCTTCCAAAGAACGGTTATTGATTAACAAAGAAGCCACACCACTATCTGGCATTTGCCGGAAATCCATTTCATAAGCTTCGCCATTCACCAAAATCTGATTGTCTGGACTTATTTCAATTTCATAAACTTGATCGTCAACTTGTGTAATATATTTCATAACCGAACCATATTTAGATTAGGAGTTTGTCTGAAAGTTGTGTTGATAGGACACAAATAAGCACAAAAAAATTCGATTATCCGCGAAAACGTGTACTGAGCATTGCCGAAGCATCTCCCAAATCCGCGTTAATCTGCATCCTATTGAATACTTGGCTAACAACCTGCATCTTTAAAGCCGCAACCGTTGCCAGCGCGAATACCATTTCCAATTGCTTGTATCGCGTGCGCCAGGTGACACGATTTGACTCGCACGCTGGCTTTGTTGGTGTGCAGCCAATGTCGCCAAAATTGCAGCCTCCATTCCATGTGGTGCCTCACGTGCATTCATACTGAACCGTTCTTCTACAAATTTAATATCGAATTGCCCTGACATGAAACGGTGACTGTCCATCATATGTTGGTGGAAGGGGATATTGGTTTTTACACCTGTAATTCGATACTCTTCCAATGCCCGTCGCATACGTAACACAGCCTCTGCGCGTGTTTCACCATAACAGATCAACTTACTGATCATTGGATCGTAATAAGGCGTGATTTCATACCCTGGGAAAACGCCCGTATCCACACGTACACCTGGCCCGGTTGGTAATTGGCTAGTCGTGATTGTGCCAGTGGAAGGCATATAATTGTTGTAGGGGTCTTCTGCATTGATGCGGCATTCAATTGCCCAACCCTGGATGCGTACATCTTCTTGGCTAATGCGTAAACGTCGTCCACGAGCGATGCGTAACTGTTCTTGGACGATGTCGATGCCGGTCACTAACTCAGTGACCGGATGTTCCACCTGCAAACGAGTATTCATTTCCAAGAAATAAAAGTTTTTGTCTTTATCCATCAAAAATTCGATGGTCCCGGCGTTCACATAGTCAACAGCTTCGGCTGCTGCTACCGCAACTTCACCGATTTGACGCCGTAAATCAGCATCCACCACAAAAGATGGCGCTTCTTCGATCAGTTTTTGATGACGACGTTGCAACGAACATTCGCGTTCGCCCAAGTAAAGTATATTGCCGTGCGCATCTGCCAATAATTGAACTTCAATATGGCGACCCTCGGCGATCATTTTTTCAAGATAGACTGTGTCATTCCCAAATGCAGCCATTGCTTCACGTTTGGCACTAGCAATGGCATCCAATAGGTCTTCCGGTGCATACACAGGACGCATCCCTTTGCCGCCACCGCCTGCTGACGCTTTAACTAAAACAGGGTAGCCCATTTCAGCTGCGGCCGTTTCCAGTTCTGATTCGTCCAAGCCAGGTGATGTGCCAGGAACAAGTGGCACCCCGGCTGCTGCGACGGTTGCGCGAGCAGTGAGCTTGTCACCCATCACATCGATCGCATAAGCAGGTGGGCCGATAAAGACGATGTCGGCTTCATAACATGCGCGTGCAAATTCGGCGCGTTCAGCCAAAAAGCCGTAGCCAGGATGAATGGCTTGCGCACCACTGCGGCGTGCAACATCTATGATTTTGTCCATGACCAGGTAGCTGTCTTTGGCGGCAGGTGGTCCAATGTTATAGGCTTCATTGGCAAAACGCACATGTGGCGCATTGCGATCGGCATCAGAGAAAACCGCCACGGTGGACAGTCCCAATTCGTGACAAGCGCGCAGGATTCGCATAGCAATTTCACCACGATTGGCGATGAGTACTTTATCAAAATTTCGGGTGTGTAATTCTCGAACTGTCATAAGTTACACTTGCCTATAATGGGATATTGCCATGTTTCTTGGGCGGATTCTGGTCACGTTTGTTCTGTAACATATTGAGCGCATTAATCAGACGTGGGCGGGTTTGACTGGGTTCAATCACATCGTCGATATAACCCCGTTGGGCGGCAATGAATGGGTTGGCGAAATGTTCGCGATATTTCTCAACGAGTTCTGCTTTGCGAGCTATGGGGTCTTCGGCCTCTGCTATTTCACGCCGATAGATAATATTGACGGCGCCTTCAGGGCCCATCACAGCGATTTCGGCATTGGGCCAAGCCAGGTTCAAGTCAGCGCGGATATGTTTGCTGTTCATGACGCAGTAGGCACCACCGTATGCTTTGCGTGTGACGACGGTGATTTTGGGTACGGTGGCTTCGCAGAATGCATAGAGCAGCTTGGCACCTTTACGGATGATGCCGCCATGTTCTTGATCGATTCCAGGCAAAAAACCTGGCACATCCTCGAAGACGATCAAGGGCACATTAAATGCGTCACAGAAACGTACAAAACGGGCTGCTTTTTCGCTGGCATCAATGTCTAATACGCCTGCCAGCACCATTGGTTGGTTCGCGATAATGCCGACGCTGTGTCCGCCTAAATGCGCGAAACCGACGACGATATTTTCGGCGAAATGTTCTTGGGTTTCAAAGAAGGTGCCATCGTCGAATATGAGGTGAATGACTTCCTTGATGTCGTAGGGTCGATTGGGGTTATCAGGAACGAGACTGTCTAATGCTTCTTCGGCGCGTAAGCTGTCATCGTCGGTGGGTTTGTAGGGTGGGTCTTCCATATTATTGGAAGGTAGATAGCTGAAGAGTTCGCGGATGAGATATAGACAATCTGCTTCAGACTCGGCAGCCATGTGGGCGACGCCACTTTTGGTGTTGTGAGTCATGGCACCACCTAACTCTTCGAAGGTGACTTCTTCACCGGTAACGGTTTTGACAACTTCGGGGCCGGTGATGAACATGTGGCTGGTTTCTTTGACCATGAAGATGAAGTCGGTGAGCGCTGGTGAGTACACTGCGCCACCCGCACAGGGCCCCATAATGGCACTGATTTGCGGGACGACGCCAGAGGCGAGGGTATTACGCAAGAAGATATCGGCATAGCCACCCAAGCTGACCACGCCTTCTTGGATGCGGGCGCCCCCCGAATCGTTGATGCCAATGACGGGGGCGCCGTTGCGAATGGCCATGTCCATGACTTTGCATACTTTTTCGGCATGTACACCGCTGAGGCTGCCGCCAAAGACTGTGAAATCCTGGCTAAAAACGTAGACGAGACGGCCGTCTATGGTTCCCCAACCTGTGACGACGCTATCGCCAGGGATGCGCTGTTTGTCCATGTTGAAATTGTGTTCACGATGGATGGAAAAAGCATCTAATTCACGAAATGTGCCTTTGTCGAGCAGCAGCTCAATGCGTTCGTGGGCTGTCATTTTGCCTTTGGCACGTTGTTTGGCGATACGTTTTTCACCACCCCCAGCTTTTGAGATTTGTCTAAGTTTATGCAGTTTTTCGATTTTGGGATTCATTCTCTTTTAGGAAATCTCCTCTTTAATATTGGCCCGCATTGCTGGGCGATTGAGTGCCCAATATGCAAACAGAATGATTAGCAAATAGAACGTGATTTGTCCTAGCCAGCTTAGGCGGCTGCTTGGAACTTGGACGAAAAATGCACGCAGCATTATCTCGTAAACAGCATAGCAACTAAGTGCTAGAGGAATGGCCCAACGGATGTACGGCCGTTTTAACCACAATGCGATGGTCAAACCCCCAAATAATAGGGCCCAAATGAGTGCGATGATTAGACGGAGACGTGGGTCTGGTTTAATATCCAGGCTCAACAAATAAGATGATTGTTGATAAAGTGCAATCATTCGGCCAATATTCCACATTCCTAAGCAAAAAACCCCCACCAGTATGATAGTTACGGAATACGGCCGTTTTGGACTGGACGTTTTCTTCATTACAGGGAATTATAGAGGGCAAGTGGTAATGTGGCAAAGTAGCGAAGTGGCAAGGTTGCAAAGTGGCAAAGTAAGAAGTACGCTTATCTGCAACACTCAATATATGAGGTAGAAATATGGCTCAACAACAACCTAATTGGGATCAAGAATGGCAAGGCTTGGAACCGAAACAATCTCGTGGGCCAAATTGTGCTGTTTGGGCGATCTTGTTGCTGGTTATTTTGTTGATCGTTTGTGCTGTAGGTGGGTGGCTAGCCTGGCAGCAGGTAGACAGTTTTCTCAATTCAGGTGGGGGTGGACTCTTGCCGACACCTGAACCGTTAAATGGCACAGAAACGGCCGTGCCTGGTTCCACCAATACACCGATCCCATTTGCACCTACGGCGACGCTGCCCGCAGATGCACAAAGCAGCAGCAATATAACCGTGAGTGAAATAGAAACCGCCCCGACGATTGACGGTGATTTGTCTGAATGGGATGGTGAGCCACAAGTAGCTTCACCTTATCTTGTGCATACGGCTGCGAGTTGGGATGGCAGCGACGATATTTTGGCAGAGTGGAATTTGGGTTGGGATAACGATAACTTATATATCGTGGCCGCTGT
Source organism: uncultured Ardenticatenaceae bacterium (assembly GCA_964350725.1). Classification (GTDB taxonomy): domain Bacteria; phylum Chloroflexota; class Anaerolineae; order Promineifilales; family Promineifilaceae; genus JAACFF01. The sequence goes on from CAYGMR010000244.1 coordinate 7,481, forward strand.
CACAGATGACACGCACGTCCAAACCCAGTCCGGCCCCACAATTTTCCGTGGTGACAGTTTAAGTTTGCAGTTTGATACCAATCGCGAGGGCGATTTCGGCCCGACACTTAGCGCAGATGATTATCAAATTGATTTATCTCCAGGCGATTTTGGCGCATTGTCGCCCTCGGCTGTGCGTTATCGTGGCAACGCTAATGGCGAAATGCCTGAGGACCCTGGTCATGGTATTGTGGTTGTGGCGCGACAAACGGGCAATGGCTATACGCTCGAAGCGGTTATTCCGTGGAATGATTTGGGGCTGTCGCCTGAGCCTGGATTGACCATCGGTGTGGCGCTAAACGTGAATGATAATGATGGGGTGGGAACGGCCGTGCAAGAAGTGATGAAGTCGCACGTCGCCACACGCAAATTTGCAGATCCGACAACTTGGGGAACCTTGACGCTGGAGTAAAGTCATAGAAGATCACATAATCGTTTGTGTGTTTAATATGTTATACTTAAAAGTAGAAACTACAACCCAAAGGAAACAAAATGGAAACCACGATTGAAAGCATTGATCTTATTGCCACCAACCCTCAAGTTCGAGGGGGACGGCCGTGTATTGTAGGGACATCGATTGAAGTCGCAGTAATCGCTATTGCCAAAATCACAGGTGGGCAGCAACCGGAAGAGATCGCTGCGGATTACGAACTCACTTTATCCCAAGTATATGCGGCACTGGCTTATTACTATGATAATAAATCTGCGATAGATGCGAATATTCAGGAGCGTCGACAGTTTGCCCAAAACATGAAGGACATTCGCCTTGGCAGCCGAAGAGATGCAAAATCACGTAGAGTATTTGTGATAGCGTGAATGATAATAGTGGGGACGGCCGTGCGAGAAGTGATGAAAAAACAATACATTATCTCAGGCTCTCCTTACCACCTCAGCTTAGGCCCAATTCCCTCTTTGCTTCTTCAAAACTAAGAGTAGGCGCGTCCTTTTCTTCCTTTTTAGCTTTTCTTAATTCCTTCAAGTCATAAAGGTCTTGTAATTCTTCTTGAAGAGCAATAAATTCACTATAGGGAAGGATGACAAACTGTTTCTTGCCGTCTTGTTCGAGAATGTTTGGATGTAATGTAACCATAATTTACTCTTTATCAATAAATCTTATTTATAAATGTCTTTTCGATTCTGATAACCTAAGGCTCTTGAAATAAA
>CAYGMR010000245.1:0-8679 GCA_964350725.1 uncultured Ardenticatenaceae bacterium
GGCTCGGATACGGCCGTTTCCAGCACCCTAAACACATCCGAATTATCAAGATAAGCGCCACGCACAGGATCATCCCCTACGGCAAATGCCGCAAATTGGTCTGCCCCCACCCCCTTAGCATACAATGGAATCAGCGTGTTGGTATGGTAATCGCTGTTCCACATCCAATAAACAGTTTCGCCCGCATCAATCAGATTATTGCCGTTATTGTCTTGCCAACTGGCACGCCGGCCGCTGTTTGCCACGACTTTTTCCAAGGCCAGCGTATTCGCATTCACCAGACCAAGCGGCTCGTCCTGGAAAACGCCTGGCGCAGCTGTCAAATAACCTGTCTCATGATCGCCCGTCACGATGACCAGCGTGTTTTGCCAACTGCTGCCATTGTTGGGGTCTTCAACCCAGGAGGCAACTGTGTTTACGGCCGTATTAAAGCCAAACATTTCACCCAGCATCCAATCCATCTGATTAAGATGCCCTCCCCAATCTACCGCGCCGCCTTCTACCAGCAGCATAAACCCTTGTGGATCACGATTGAGCACAGTTAGTGCCGCTGTTGTCATTTGCGCTAATGTCGGATTTTCGGGATTGTGGCCGGAACCATCGGCCAATTGATAATCAAGGTTGCCCCCTGCACCGCCAAATAAACCCGCCAGACGCGTGACATCGGGCTGATTGGCGGCATCCAACAGGCGCTGTCCCCCATCAGGACTGCCAGCAACACGTTCAACAAAGGTAAATGCCCCGGGTTGGCCATTCTCAGCCGCCAATTTATTGCGGATGGCATGATTGATATAGTGGCCGCCATCCCAGTTTGGATGGCCCGCGCCGATGATCACATCTGGTGCTGGCTTAGTCATGCCATAGCCGCCAGCGTAATATTCACTATCGGCAGTTGTTCCCGTCGTGTTGGGATCACCCCAGAAACCTTCATCTGCTATCGCATAGCCGTTATTGCGCGCATTGTTATGCGCCATCCAGGCACCGGGTGTAGCATGCGAAGCATAAACAGAGGTCACGGCCCCCACCGCCATGCCCATATCGCGCGCTTTTTCTGTGATGGCATAGAGGCGGTTGTTGTCGTGTGTGACTGTGATACGGCCGCTGCTTGTCTTCACACCACTAAAAAGCGTCGTGGCTGCGGCGGCACTATCTGTCACGCCGTTCCTCACGTAATCAAAATCCAACCAGGCCAACTGGGGGTTATATGCCCCGCCGAGTGGATACGTTGTCATCCAATAGCTGGGCCAGGATTGGTAGGCAGGTTCAGCCCCGCTGTATGCATTGGCCGCTGCGATATGCTGCGGTCCCCAACCATCAGCAATCATCACGATAACATATTTAGCCGCTTGGTCAGGTACTGGTGCAGACAAAACGGCTTGCATTGTGATGGCGGATATGATCACCAACAGTATGGTGAATGTGATGATAGTTGAGAAACGGCCGTTGCGTTTCAGCATTGTTTAATTCCAAATTTTGCCACGAACTTTACAAATTTACTCGGCTACAAAAGGTGTACTCATTGCGGGAATTATAACACACGCAATTTATAAGGTTTATGTTAACTTTATTGACACAATCAAGAAGAATAGCTACAGTCTCGATGTGTTACACGAGGTGTTAGACAAACGAATTTCCAGGGGCTCTGGTTGCAACCGAGCGTTGCAAATAACATCTCTGGCAAGTATAGGAGAAAGAATCATGAGAACCAAACGCTTTTTAGGAATAATGATCATTATTCTGTTCGTACTAGCAATCAGCGCATGTGGTGGCGAATCAGAAACACCTGAACCAACAACAGAATCTGCGGCCGTCATCCCCACAGCCACAACTGAACCCACCCCAACTGCCTTGACAGAACCAATTTTTGGACTGGCAACTGTCGAAAGTGTCCAGGTTCAAATCTCGGATTCTTCTTTACCTGTGCAAGTTTCACTGCTTGTGCGTGGTGTTCTAGCCAATAGCTGCACCGCAATCGACACGATCATCGCCCAACAAAACGGCACTACATTTGATGTGGCGATTACAACTGTACAGCAGCCTGATCAGGTGTGTACAGAAGCACTCGTGCCTTTTGAAGAAACGGTAGAGCTGGATGTTGAAGGATTAGAAGCAGGCACATATACCGTTGATGTCAATGGCATTCAAGGCTCCTTTACGCTGGATGCGGATAATGTTGTAACTGAGGCAACGGCCGTACCTACCCCCACAGTCACAGTCGATGATGGCAGTTATGTCGTCAACGGCCGTGTCTGGCATGACCTTTGTGCGGTACCCACAGGCGAAGTAACCGAACTACCAGAAGGTTGTGTCACCGCCGGCGATGGCACCTTCGTGGGCGATGGTGAGATGGAAGATGAACCGGGCATTGAAGGCGTGCGCGTTACCATTGGCGCAGGTGAATGCCCCTCTGCGGGACTGGGTGTGACCACCACCGATGCCGATGGCAATTACAGCTTTGATGGCCTCAACGCCGATACCTACTGTGTCGCTGTTGATACATTTGACCCCGTAAACGATGCCATTCTCAATCCAGGCGTATGGACCGCACCCGCCGATGACAGTGCCAAAATCAGCATCACCGTTGGTGCCGATACGGAGCCAGAACCTATCAACTTCGGCTGGGATTTCGAGTTCCTACCAATCACTGAAGCAGATCTAATCAATTGTGAAAACAGCTTTGAATTTGTCGAAGACCTCAATATCCCCGATGATACTGAATTTCCACCAGGCGCAGAATTCACCAAAGAGTGGCGGCTGCGTAATAACGGCACCTGTCCCTGGACAGAAGATTACAGCGTCGTTTTCGTAGGTGGCGACCAGATGTCGGCTGCCGACAGCACCCCGCTGCCACAAGCAGTAGCTGCGGGTCAGACGGTCGATATCGGCATAGATATGATCGCGCCCACGGCTCTCGGCACCTATCGTGCCAACTTCCAAGTTGCAGACCCCACTGGCGAACCGTTTGGCATCAATGGCGTCATTGAAGACGCTTTCTATACACGCATTATTGTTGCTGTAGATGCCGAACCGCTAGCGACGGCACTGCCCAACTCGGCAGCGATCGGCGGGATTGTCTGGGATGATTTCTGCATCAACAGCAATCCAGGGCGTGGCTGCGCCGTTGATGGAGCGGTTGGCGATGGTTCACAAGATGGCCTAGAAGTAGGTTTAAGCGAGATTACGATTAGCCTGGCAGCCAATGCTTGTCCGGCAGATGGCAGTTTGCCCGCCGCGAGTGCTGTTTTGGAAACGGCCGTAACCGATGCAGACGGCCGTTATCTCTTCGAAAACCTCTCTGATGACACCTACTGCATCTTCATGGATGCGCTTAGTCCTGAAAACCTCGACTTGCTGATTCCAGGCAACTGGACCTGGCCAGCAACCGGCGTCGGCTATTATTCTTTCATCCTCGATCCTGGTGAACAAGCCCTCGATTTAGATTTTGGTTGGGATTTTGTGGATTAATTTTTTCTCCACAAATTAAACAAATAGAATCCACAGATTTTCAGGTCTAATCTGTGGATTCTGTATTAGCCAGTAGGCAATTCCCCTACACTATGTTTGCACATTTCGCATAATTGAAATTTCAGCCACGGATTAACTTACTGTCCGGCGACGACGACCACGTTTGCTTGGTTTGCGGTTGGTCTTAATCCAATTCATGCAGTTTTCATCATTGCCAGCCAACATATCGCCAACCCGAATCGCCTGGCGCACAGATTCTTCGCAAGGATTCGTGATTGCAGAGGTCATGCCGCTGGCAATGGCTGCCGAAATGAAATGGGCGTTGATACCCGGACGGTTGGGTAATCCGAAGGAAATATTGCTGGCTCCACCCGTTGTATTGACACCTAATTCTTGCCGAATACGATAAAGTAATCTAAAAAAATCGCGTCCTGATTGTGGCACAGCCCCAATTGGCATAATCAATGGATCAATAATCACATCTTCTTTGGCAATACCATGATCCATGGCACGTTGTACAATTTTTTTGGCAACTTCAAAGCGCACATCTGGGTTTTGCGAGACACCCTCTTCATCATTAGAAATACCAATCACGGCCGCACCATGCTTTTTGACCAGTGGCAGGACAGCTTCCATGTTTTCATTTTCTCCAGTGACAGAGTTGACCAGCGCTTTGCCTTCAACCACTTCCAAACCGCGTTTCAAGGCTTCTATGATAGAGGAGTCAATGCAGATCGGTAAATCAGTTAAGGATTGCACCAACTGAATGGTCTGCGTGAGAACGGCCGGTTCATCAATGAGCGGAATGCCAGCATTGACGTCTAAGACATGCGCCCCTGCTTCAACTTGCGCCAACACATCTTTCTCGACACGGCTAAAATCGCCAGCCGCCATTTCTTTGGCTAGCAGTTTACGTCCAGTGGGATTGATACGTTCGCCAATAATGGTGAACGGGTGATTGGGGCTAATAATGACCGTTTTGGTTTTTGAGCTCAGAATGGTTTCCATTTTTCTCTCCAAATAAAGGGTTTATGGGATATTATGATTTCCCTTTGACTTGTTCAGGTGATGCTTAGGTCATAAACGATGCGTAGGCGATGGATAGCCAGGATGGAAGGATGATTGTTGTTCTGTGTGATAGCTAATGTTCATGGTGTGTTGGGCTGTTTCAAAAACCCGCTGCACAACTGCCTGTAATTTTTCTGCTGAGGCAGCAACTCTGGCATTGATGAGCAGTTCGAGTTTGTTGCCGGCAAGGTCTGGCAGTTGTGGTTGCCAGTTCGTGCCATCGAGGGTAGGAAAGCTGATCTTCGTATGCGTTTGACCGTCACTTACCATGAATTTCAAATGTCCAATCGTCCAATTTTCTTGATGCACAGCATTGATAATTTGGGTTAACAATTGAATGCACAAATTTCGCCCTGCGCCATCTGGCACGCGCACGGTTACAAATTCATCGAGCCAGGCCAACTCTGCTTCGCCAGCACCATAGCGAGCATAGTCAATGGCAACGGTTGCGCTGGAAATAGAACTGGTTTCTAGCTGTTTAAACCAGGCTCGTACAGAGTCGGCATCGAACGAAATTTGAGGATGGATTTGTTTTTCAGGATATTTTTCTTGGGCTAGGGCGATGGTTTCAGCAACGGCCGTAGCATCCATCAAATCGACCTTGTTCACGACCAGCAACCCCGCCTCCTCAATTTGTTTGTCAAAAATGTAGACCACATCATCGCTGAATGGCATGGGCAGATCAAGCAAACGTTGGCGTAATAAACGGCCGTCTGTAAAGACTGAGAAACTGGTTGGTTTGATGCCATTCTTGCCCAGTGTCAGGAGCGGTTTCACAACTGTCGCCACCACATCGGCACAGGAACCGACCGATTCAGCAAAAATCACATCTGGTTGCGATGCGGCTTGCAAGTTGGCAAGCCGCTCTTCCAAATCATCGTAGTTACAACAAAAACAGCCGCCAGTCACTTCCACAGTGGGCACGTTTGCCAGTTCAAAAAAGGCGGTATCAACCAAATATTTGCCCTGGTCATTGGTGACAACACCAACTTTGAGGCCATCTGCCAAGAGTTGTTTAGCTTGAGCGGCGATGGCGGTGGTTTTACCACTACCTAAAAAGCCACCCACAATATGAAGTTGCATGATCCATTGCCTCCAACTAGGGAGATATGACGAATCTTAAAGATTAGTCATATCTATATCTAGTAGATTGCTGCCAGTGATTTAGGCTGAAAACAATCCTGAATGGTGGCGATCAATTCCTCATTGCTGGGAATGATGGATGAGAATTTTAACTCGCCATTGATATAAATCGCAGGCAAGTTTTTAACGCCCAGTTTGATGGCACGTGCAATGTTTTCCCGTTTGGTGAACTTGTATTCCACCAAATCAACGCCCCCTTCAAAGACACGGACACCATTTTCCGCAGCAAGGAGCATGTACATGCAGGCAGCACAAGCTGATGAATCGAGCGTAAATACTTCAACTAACGGCCGTTCCAAATTCTCATAGTCTGGCAGTTCTACTTCAATATCAAAAGTATCGGATGCATAGTCGGCCAATAGTTGACGGGTTGCATCGGGTTCACGCAGCGCCTCAGCAATGCCCACCACGTTTTCAATAGGTGTGTCATAGGGCATATCACAGCCAGGAGATAGGATGAAGTTATGGGCATCCACTTTCTCTAACAGGTCTACAGCAAACTTCATATTATCTTGCTGTGTGCCTAAAAGCATGGTTGTCGTCAAGGGAATATTGCCACCGATAGTGATATTGTATTCGTCGGTGATCACTTTGGCGGTCAGGATGTCTACGTTTTCATCGATGGAAATGCAATCTGGCCCTGTTTCACACATGTTGGCGATGTTTTTGGTGGCATCACCACAAACAAAAAAGGCGGAGCATGCTCCTTTTTCGCGGATATGCGTGTAAACGTCAGTGAAGACGTCTGTACAAAATTGTTTAAAATGGCGCGGTCCTATTTGTGAGATCATTGGATCAACGACAGCAATCACATCCATGCCTGCTTCAACATAAAGATCAACCATACGATTGGTCACTTCCTGACAGAAAGCCAATAGCTGGTGGACAAAGGCATCGTTGAGGATCATGTCCATGAACATCTCTGTACCGCGTAAATGGGCGGCCAGAGTAAACGGCCCTGTGACCAGGCCATAGAGGGCGGTGTGCTCACCAACGGCCGTTTTCATCTTGCACATGACATCGAGAATCATTGGTAAACGGCCGTCTTCGGCTGTCGGTAATACCAATCCCGATAAATCAGTGGATTCTGCTAACGGATGGGAGATAACAGAAGGGGGTGAATCTTCCACCCACAATAAAGCACAGCCTAAAATTTCCGCTTCAATTTGCAAATCAAAGACGACTGGCTGCCCATCTGGACTGTATAATTCATTGGCCGCTAACAAAGACTCAAACAGCTTATCTCCATCGGTCAATACATCTTGTGCCGAATGACCCTTCAATTTACCAGCATGAACACCCACAAATGGCACCCAGGGTACGCGATCCACAACTTCATTATTTAAGGCTTTAAATACAAGTTCTTTACGTGACATTGCTAAAGTATACAAATAGAAAAATCTATTTGCCTCCAAAAGTTTTTGTAGCGTTATGATAAAAATGATTTGGCGAGTGATGCCGCTTGACTAGCGTCCGGTGCATAGCCGTTCGCACCAATTTTTTCGGCAAATTCGGCCGTGACGGGCGCACCACCAACTATCACTTTGACGCTCTCTAAAACACCCGCTTTGCGCATGGCATCAATCGTCACACCCATTTTGGGCATGGTAGTCGTGAGCAGTGCCGACATGGCTACAACTTGCGGTTTTTTCTCACGAATGGATTCAATGAAAGCTTCTGGCTTCACGTCAACACCGAGGTCGACAACTTCAAACCCGGCCCCTTCGAGCATCATGGAAACCAAGTTTTTACCGATGTCATGCATATCGCCTTGTACGGTGCCAATGACAACGGTCCCCAGCGGATCGACACCCGAAGCAACAAGATGCGGCTTTAAGACAACTAATCCGGCTTGCATTGCCCGCGCAGAAATAAGCATTTCAGGCACGAAATAGTCGCCTTCTTCAAATAACTGTCCTACTTCGGACATAGCTACAATCATGCCTTCATTTAAGATAACATCTGGTACGATTTTCGCATCAAGTGCAGCTTGCACATTGGCTGGCGTTGCACCCATATCGCCTTCTAGAATCCCTTCATATAAAATATCTAGTTCAGTATTCATGTCTTGAAATCTCCTGTGTGATTAGGATTATTAATCCGATAAGCGATTTGGAAAATCGCGCTATAGTTTTGTATTTCGGTTTATAGTACGCCAGCTCCGGATGAAGCAGCTACATTAAAAATTCGAGGCTGGATGTTTGTATTGTTTTCGTATGTCAGCCTGACGTGGTTAGAAAAATCTGCTGTGCAACCTTCCTGCACTAAAGCGACCATACAGCCACCGAAGCCCGCGCCTGCCTGTCTGGCAGCTACAATACCTGGGGCTGTTTGCATAGCTTTTACCATGGCGGTCATGGCAGGTGCGCCAATTTCAAACAAGTCTCGCGCACCGATATAAGAGTCTGAAAACAGTTGATTCAGCGTTTCGGGATTTCCTAAAGGCAAAGCGTCAGCTAAATCTAAAACGCGTTGGTTCTCTTCAATGATGAAGCGGCAGCGTTTCGCTACGACGGCTGGCATTTCACTTTCGTGGGCTGTGAACTGGTCTAAGGTAACATCTCGTAAAGCTTCTATCGCTGGGTAATGTTGTTGCAAAATGCGGACGCCTGCTTCGCATTGGGTGCGGCGGTCGTCATATTCGGAGCCTGCCAGATTGCGTTCGGCTCGGGTATCGCAAATGACGACAGCGAGTCCGGGGGCAATTTTTCTGGTTTTGCTAGTGAGATTGCGACAGTCGAGTTCTAAGGCACTACCAGCTTCGCCCAATGCAGAACTGTACTGGTCAAGAATGCCGGTGCTAACGCCAACAAATTCATTTTCTGCTTTTTGACCAAACAAGGCCATATCGAGTGGGGCTAGTTGGAAACCAGCGAGTTGTTGAAAGGTAACGGCCGTTGCCATTTCAATTGCCGCCGACGAACTCAAGCCGCTGCCAAAAGGAACCGTGCTGTGAACCAAGCCATCAAAACCTTGCAGGTCGTAGCCCGCCTCCTGTATGAC
>CAYGMR010000246.1:0-8673 GCA_964350725.1 uncultured Ardenticatenaceae bacterium
TCTGGCCGGTCTCCTGACCGTGTCCACTGGCTCGGTCAGGAGACCGGCCAGAGCATGTTTAAATTATTTATGTTACAGAGTAATCAAGTTTATGTTGAGTAATTAAATGGATGTTATGCTATCTAGAAAGGAATTGCAATAGTTTAGATAGGCAAGTGGATAGTAAAATTCGTACCACTTTCTGCAGAGCTTTCGACTGACAATTGTCCGCCATGGGCTTCAACCAGATCACGGGCAATCGTCAGGCCTAATCCCAAGCCCTGCGGGAAACGACGCTGCTGCTGGCTGCGGAAAAATGGCTCAAAGATGGCCTCTTGTTCTTCAATAATAATGCCTGGGCCACTGTCACTCACGGTTATACAGAGTTCTTGGCGTTCAGCAACGCCTTTCTTGGGCATGGCCGAAACGGCCGTTACCGCCACGCGCCCACCCGGCGGCGTGTATTTGACAGCATTACTACACAAGTTACCAACAACCTGCGCAAGTCGATCTGGATCAATATTCAAAGTTGGCAAATCTGTGGGAATATCAGCTTGCCACGCTAATCCCTTTTCTTGAGCGGCAGCACGCCAGGGTAATAATAAGGGGGGCAGCCAGTCGCTTATAGCTGTGGGCTGTCGCTCAAGTTCAATTGTGCCCAAAACCTGTCCGTGTAATTGCGAAAGATCGTTGAGCAATGGCTGCATACGTTCGATTTCATTTTCAACGCCAGCAAGCAATTCTTCCCGAATTTCAGGATCATCCCCTGCTCCTTGGCGCAACACATGCACGGCTGAACGCATAGCGCCCAAGGGTCTGCCAATTTCATGCACAAGATTGGCTAACAAACGCCTGCGTGTTTCTTCTAAAATGCGTAATCTTTCGGACAAGGTGTTAACGGCCGTATTCATCTCACGTATCTCAGTGGCACCATTGGCTGGCAGCGGCTCAATCGCGGCACCTTTAGAAATATTGATAACGGCCGTTGATACCTGATTAATGGGCCGCTCTAAGCGCACAGCGAGCAGATAACCAACCACACAACCCAAAATCAACTCGATAATCAGAATAAACGCGATCAGAAAGCGGAGTTGGCCAAAGATAGTAGCCGCACCAGATAATGTCTCGACCACACCAACACTACCCAATAATTGTTGGTTTATGTCCGTAACCGGCACAATCACGATCACACGTTGTTGCAAAAGACCGTAATTGACATGGGGCGTGGGTTGTTGGGCAACGGCCGTTTCTAAATCTTCAATATCAATAACATTCGTATCATTATTCGCCAACACATTCCCTTGTGGATCGAATAACAAGACTTGTTCATCCAAATAAACCGTCAAGCCTGCTAAGAAAATCTCAGCCAGCTCAGCGTCCGTCAATACTTCGGGGCTTGCATCTAATGAATCAGCAATCAAGGCAGCTTTTTCATTAATGTCTTCAGACAGATCGGTTAACACCACCTGGGTTTCTAGCAAATAAATCAGGGTCAAACCGACAAGCGGCACGACAATTAAAATCGGCAAAAGGTGGCTAAAGACGAAACGACTACGTAAAGAGTGCATCATTTTCCGTTGTTAGGAACCAGTTTGTAGCCCACGCCGCGTACATTCACGATGCGATTGGGTTTGTTGGGATCGGTTTCGATTTTTTCACGCAGCCAACGAATATGCACATAGACCACTTGGGGCTCTCCCATAAACTCCGCACCCCATACACGGGTGATGATCTCATCGACGGACAATACTTTGCCAGCCTCTAAGGCCAGCGTGTGCAGCAAGGCGAATTCACGCGCAGTTAGTTCAATCGCCTCACCAGCAACAGCAACGGTATGCGCTGCTGGATCAATGATCATGTCTGCCCCAATCGTCAGCGTGTCTGGTTCAGAATGTGTTACTCCTTGACGGGCTGAACGCCGTAACACCGCTTTTACATGCGCCAACAGTACATCAGGATTAAATGGTTTGGTGATATAACCATCGGCTCCTAATTCAAGTCCCAAGATCGTGTCAAGTTCACGGCGGCGTGCAGTGACAAAAATGACGGGCACATCAATATCCTGCTGAAAATGTTTCAACGCTTCTAAACCATCCATACCTGGCAAGCCTACGTCCAATAAAATCAAATCTGGTGGATCACGTTTTATCAATGCCAACGCATCTTCGGCGGAAGCGGCCGTATTCGTGCGATAGCCAACTTGTTCTAATTGTAAACTCAAACTGCGCCTGAGCAGTGCATCATCGTCAACCACAAGAATATGTTTTGCCATAAGCATATTGTAACCTGAATTGGTCACGAGTTGAAACTAATAGTAATATGTCATAATGGTTGGTGACATTTGTTACTGATAAGAAACGGCCGTTGGCGGTAAAATAATAAAGTGGCAATGCCACCATGCACCCATACACCTTTGCAACCCTTAAACAAGGAGCGTATTCTATGAAAAAAGAAATGGTCAAAGATTGGATGACAGCCGATGTAATTACCGTCAATCCAGAAACCAGCCTGCCAGAAACCCACCAGCTAATGGTTTCCGAAGAAATTCGCCGGATGCCAGTTGTGGATGCAGACGGCCGTTTAGTTGGCATGGTCACACTCGGTGATGTGCGCGGTGCCCAACCTTCCCCCGCAACCTCTTTAAGCATTTGGGAAATGAACTATCTGCTTTCAAATCTCAAAGTAGAAAAAATCATGACCCCTGAGCCCATCGTCATCTACCCCGAACAAACTATTGGTGAAGCGGCGCGCATCATGCTCGAAAATCGTGTCAGTGGTCTGCCGGTTGTGGATGCAGACGGCCGTATCTGTGGCATCATCACCGAATCTGACATCTTCAGCATGGTCGTTATCCACGAATGGAGCGAAGAATACGAAGACGCTGCACTAACTGAATAAGACAATTTTCAATACACAATACGAGAGTTAAGAAGACCTTATACAAGATTGGATTATGTAAACTCATTACCAAAGACCTTGTATAAGGTCTAAAATTACCGCTTTCGCTTCCCTGGTTTCCGTACCGGCAAACCGGCTCTTTGCCAGGCATTCATGCCGCCAGCGACATTGGTGACATCAAAACCAGCTTTCATGAGTTGGCTTGCCGCCCGTTTACTGCGATTACCTGAACGACAAATCGTTAAAATCGGCTTGTCTTGCGGTAATTTATTCATACGGTTACCTATTTGCCCGAGTGGAATTAAAACGGCTCCATTCACGATACCGTGCGCAGTTTCAGACGGTTCACGCACATCCACAATCACTGGTTTGGGTGTCGCTTGCAACTGTTCATATGCCGCTTGTACACTAATTTTAGGTACACCTGGTCCAAATAAAAAATCAAAAATCCCCATTATTCTCCTTGTATCAATTCAAAGTAACTATTCAGGTGCTCCGGCCGTGTCTCCTGACCGAGCCGGATAGTGTCGTGGTGAGGACACCAGCCACAGCAAGAGAGGCTGTATAGTTACAATTCAAAGACCCTAAAGTCTCGTTTTCAATTCGATGTTGAATCTTATTTCGATTTGGAATCAGATGCAATATAGACTTAAATTAGATAAAATGGATCATGTTTTCACACATAGAAACCAAGCTTGATCCATTTTTTCACCCCAAAAGCATCGTCATCATTGGCGTGTCACATACCCCAACTAAATTAGGCTATGGCATCGCTCAAAATTTGGTGCGGTGTGGATACCAGGGAGCTGTCCACTTTGTCAATCCGAAAGGCGGCATGTTATTTGAGCGTCCTGTCTATGCCACGATTAGCGCAGTGCCTACGCCGGTTGATCTAGCCGTGCTGCTTATTCCGGCACATTTGGTGCCGGATACGCTCACAACTTGTGGTCAACAGGGAATTCGTGCCGCGATCATCGCCTCTGGTGGATTTCGTGAGGTGAGTACCGCGGGCGCAGCCTTAGAAGCAGAATGTCTCAGAATTGCGCGTGAATATGAAATGCGCTTGCTGGGTCCAAATTGTATTGGCCTGATCGATACCCACCTGCCCTTAAACACAACCTTCTTGCCGCCACCCGGCCCACCCCCAGGCGAAATCGCTTTCATCTCACATTCCGGGGCAATCTGTGCGGCGATTATCGATTGGGCGCGCGGACAAGGCTTTGGTTTTTCGCGCATTGCCAGCCTGGGCAATCAAGTGGATGTGAACGAGACAGATATGTTACTGCCGGTGGCGGCAGATGAGCATACGAAAGTGCTGACATTGTATTTGGAGGGGATTGGTGACGGCCGTTCCTTCATCCAAAACGCCCAACAAATCAGCCCTCATAAACCAATCATCGCATTAAAAGTCGGCCGTTCTGCCGCCGGGCAACGCGCCGCCGCATCCCACACCGGCGCACTCGCCGGCCAAGAAAACGCCTATGACGCGGCCTTCCGCAAGGTGGGTGTCTTACGTGCCACAACCGCCAACGAAATGTTTGATTGGGCGAAAGCATTGGCCTGGTGTCCACTGCCAAAAGGCAAACAGGTTGCTGTCTTGACCAATGCCGGGGGCCCTGGTGTGATGGCAGCTGATTCCCTGGCAGCAAACGGCCTCGTTTTAGCAGATTTTGAAGTGAACACCATAAATTCGCTACACGAAATTCTGTCTGCCGCAGCGGGACTAAATAACCCCATTGATATGCTTGCCAGCGCATCACCAACCCAATATGCTGAAAGCTTGCGCCTACTTTTAGCCGACAAGCATGTCGATTCAGTCCTCTTAATTCTGCCAGCACCCCCCATGTTTAGCGCCGTTAGCGTGGCACGCGAACTCATTCCTGTCATTCAATCGAGTAAAAAGCCAGTTGTTGTGGCACTGATGGGGGATGTGTTGATTCAAGCAGCACAAGCCGAATTCAGGGCTGCCCGTATTCCTGAATACCCTTTCCCAGAACAAGCAGCTTCGGCATTGGCGGCATTGACTCAATATGCCCTGTTCAAGAAGAAGATTACAGCGCCTTTACAAACGACGAATGTGGATAAAACGGCCGTACAAACAATCCTAAATTCCCAACCCCCAGGTTTCTTATCTCAGGAAATAATCCAAAAAATATTTACCGCCTACAACATCCCCCATCCGCAAACGCGGCTCGCACGGTCGGCACAGGAAGCGGGCACGCTGGCGCAAGCAATTGGCTTTCCGGTCGTCATGAAAATTGCGTCGCCGGATATTCCACATAAGTCAGATGTAGATGGCGTTTTGCTGGATGTGATGGATGTGGCTACGGCCGTAACTGGATTCACCCACCTACTTAATCAGGCCCAAACCCAACGCCCCGAGGCGCGCATCCTGGGCGTTGATATTCAGCCTATGCTGCCGCCAGGGCAAGAATTGATCGCTGGTGTGGTACAAGACCCCCAATTTGGCCCATTAGTGATGTTTGGTTCTGGTGGCACCGAAGTTGAAGGTTTAGGTGATGTCGCGTTTGCCCTGGCACCATTGACGCCAGAAGATATAGATTATTTATTTAGCAGCACCTGGGCAGGACGCAAATTGGCCGGTCATCGTAATATAGCGGGAGTTGACAAAACGGCCGTTGCCGACTTTCTCATCCGTCTGGCTCAACTCGCCAGCGACTTCCCGCAGCTCGCCGAAATCGAAATCAACCCGCTGCGCGCATATGCCCAGGGCACAGTCGCCCTCGATAGTCGCGCCTGCCTCATTTGAACAACTGCTAACGGCCGTTTCCTGTAAAAAAGTCGATTTTTGAAAAATGTCTTATAATTGTTTCATAAATAGGAAACGGCCGTTTCCATCCCAACATCTTATTTTATCAAACACCTTAAACAATTCAGGAGTTAAACCAAAATGAAAATAGCCTATGTATTCGCCATGCCCCGTTCTGCCAGTTACAAACTGGCCCAAATGATTTTGCCGCAGCTTGAAGCCGGCACACATGGCGTTGATGTCGTCGGCATGTTCTTCTTTGATGACAATACCTTTGTTTTACGCGAAGGGGATCCGGTCGGTGAACGTTTAGCCAAAGTGGCTCAGGAAAAAGGCATCTTGCTCATGATGTGTGACATGTGTGCCCTGGAACGCAATCTGGCTGTAGGCGAACCGCGCTGGTGTGCACCTGATGGCACAGGACGTACAGAACCAGGTGAATGTCATGTGGTCAATACAGTAGACGGTGTGGCGGTCGGCTGCTTCCCGGATCTGTATGCAGCCCTGGCTGGCAATCCGCCCGATCAGGTGATTACGCTTTGATCAGCCAACTTATCTGAGGTACATGGATTTTTGTAAAACGGCCGTTTTACATTCAGGAGAAAAAATGAACGACCAAATCAACAGCGAAACATTCACCACAACCCTATTCGCGCTGCTCACTGAAACCTTCGAAGAAGTGCAGGGAATCTACCTCGACAAAGGCACAACCTTGTTCGAAACCTTGGCCACCATCAACGCGGTTGAAGCCTCACAACCCGTTGGCGACAAATGTGCAACACTCGCCGCTCAAGTCGCGCACATCACTTTTTATTTGGACGTGTTAGAGCAATATATGTTGTTTGATAAGATCGATCCTGTTGATTGGGGCGAGGTTTGGCGCACGGTAACGGCCGTTACTCCTCAAGAATGGCAAGCGTTACAAACCATTCTACAACAAAGTTATGCCCGTGTGCTTGCAACCATGCAATCCTTTGACAGTTGGGATAATCAAAGACGACTCGGAGGGGCACTGGGTATTGTGGTGCATACTGCCTATCATTTGGGTGAAATTCGGCAGGCATTGTGCGTACTTAAGGAAAATTAACGGCCGTTTACTCCTTGCACCAAGGACACTGTTATCCCGGCAGTAATATCTCAAAAGTCGTCCCGGCTCCTTGTATTGAGCTCGCTGCAATCTTTCCATTGTGAGCGGTGACCAACGATTTGACAATCGCCAACCCTAAACCAGATTCACTATTCTCACCTTGTCGCGAGCGGTCGCCGCGATAGAAACGGTTGAAAATGTATGGTAGATCAGCCTCTGGGATGCCATGACCTGTGTCCGTCACCGTCATGCGTAAACCATTGTCCGTTTTGCTGGCAGCGAGCGTGATGGTTCCATTTATGGGCGTGTAGCGCAGCGCGTTACTGACGAGATTGCTCAATACCTGGCGCATCCGGGTGGCATCCAGGGAAATATCTGGCAAATCATCATCTACTTTGACGATCATGGAGATTTCTTGCTGGGTGGCCTGATGGGCAAAGGTATTGTGAACCTGGACAAGCAGATCGGCAATGGCGGTGGGCTCTTTTTGCAAGGTCAACTTTCCGGTGTCGGCCAGGGAAAGGGTACGTAAATCGGTGACTAATCGCTGCAAGATTTGGACTTCTTGCTGCATGAGTGCCAGCCTGGTTGGGGTCGGAGCCAAAGATCCATCCTCCATTGCTTCGAGGTAGCCAGAGAGGACAGTGAGCGGCGAGCGCAGATCATGGGCGATGTCAGCGGTCATTTGACGGCGAATCTGATTCACTCGTTCCAGTTCGGCACTCATATGGTTGAAGGCGGTGGCTAATTCGCCCAGTTCGTCCTGGGTGCGGACGGGCACGGTTTGTTGTAAGTCACCCTGGGCCATTTGGCGGCTGGCGTGGGCCAGTTCTAGCAACGGCCGTGTCAATGTCCGTGCCATAACAACAGCTAAAACGATAGCAACGGCCGTTGCCCCCAACGCCCCAATCCACAATGCACGATTTGTTTGGGTGACAAATGCCTCTTCCGCTGGATTGCGGGGTGGTGGCTGATCGTCCACCAATACAGCACCCACCTGCATCCCGTCCACTTCCAGCGGAATCCCCGCGGCCAGCAGATCTGGTGGCACAATGCTATCTAATGCAAATTGTCGCGTGGGGATGAGGATACGGCCGTCCATATCAGCAAGCGCAAGAGGCGGAGGCCTTTTTGATATTTCACCGTCAGGTACAGGTGGAAATTGGGCATCCATTACCTGCGCCACCCCCTGCCATGATCCATTGTTTTCATAATAAGACAGGATGTCGCTGACAAATTCGTCTTGCTGCTGCTCGCGCAAAAGTTCATCAAACGCCTGCTCGTTAGAGGAGGCCACAACCAAAGCTGTCAACAATGTGCCAGCAACGCTGATAATGATGAAGGTGAAGATGAGTTTGAGACGTAGTGATGAACGCATGATAAAAGGATTGATAATTGGTGATTTATTCCTTGCAGAACCGGTAACCAATACCGAAAACCGTCTCCACATACCGGGGTTGAGCCGGATCGGGTTCGATTTTCAAGCGCAAATTGCGGACGTGGACGTTGATTGTTTTTTCAGCACCTTCCAGGGCGACACCTTGTAACTGTTCGACCAGGTCCAGACGCGTAAAAGCCCGACCTGGGCTTGCCATGAGAATGGCGAGCAGGTCGAATTCAGATGGCGTGAGATCAACATCCTCACCAGCAATCGTGACGCGACGGCCGTTTACATCCATTTCCACATCAGCCACGCGCAGCAATTCCTGGCCTGTTTCATCTGGCTCCACGCGGCGCAGGACGGCTCGTATCCGTGCCAGCAGTTCACGCATCCCAAACGGTTTGGTGATGTAATCGTCGGCACCCAGTTCAAGCCCCAGCACTTTGTCGGTCTCTTCCACCTTTGCCGTGAGCATGATGATTGGCGTGTTGGCCTCTTTGCGAAAAGTGCGCAGAAAATCCGTACCGTCCACTTCGGGCATCATGATGTCAAGCAGAA
>CAYGMR010000247.1:0-8659 GCA_964350725.1 uncultured Ardenticatenaceae bacterium
GGTTATCGATTAGTAATAAGAGAGCGTTTCCAACTTCGTAACCAGTCTGTCATACTTATGCGTTACGGCTATGAAGTATGGCACAACGATAAAAAACTTTATTGGTATCATTCGCAACCCCACCCAAATGATTCGTTATTGTCTTCTTCTCATCCACACCACAAACATGTACCACCAGATATTAAACACAATCGTATTCCGGCTCCCAGTTTGAGTTTTACAAAACCAAACCTCTCTTTTTTAATCCAAGAAATCGAACAAAACTTGTTATCAAATTAGTTAAATTATTTCAGATTCGTCTGGGATAAGGCTTTTTTTGGGATGCACTATCTTCCCTAGGGAAACAGCATATATAAGCCTTTTATTGAAATGAAAAGAATCAACATTTATCAACATACCATTTTCCCATTATTAGCGCGTAGAGATGCAGAAGCTGTGCATGAACGCACCCTAAATGCGCTGGCATTTGCCCAAAATCTGGCTCCCAGTCGTGCGGTTTTACGCAAGATGGCCGGGGTACTGCCACAACGGCCGTCTACCCAACTCTTCAACCTCACCTTCCCCAACGCCATCGGCATAGCGGCCGGTTTTGACAAAGATGTGCGCGTGGCCGAAGGCTTGGCTTTGCTCGGCTTCGGCCATGTCGAAGTCGGCACGCTCACACCGCGCCCACAGATTGGCAACCCACGCCCGCGCATTTTCCGCTTGCCTGCTGATGGCGCAATCATCAACCGCATGGGCTTTCCGAACGGCGGTGTGGCCAATGCGCTGCCGCGCTTACAAGCCCTTTCCCTAAGCAAACGGGATTTCGTTTTGGGTGTTAGTTTAGGCAAACAAAAGGAAACGCCGCTCGTTAATGCTGTCGTCGATTATTTGACGGTAATGCACGCCGTTTACCCCTACGCTGATTATCTCGCTGTCAATATCAGTTCACCCAACACACCTGGCTTACGAGAACTGCAAGGGGGCGATTATTTGGGCAATCTGTTGGGGATTTTGCAGGCTGAAAATGGGAGATTGGCGCAGAAACATGGGATTGAGAAACGGCCGTTGCTCGTTAAAATCGCCCCAGACCTGACAACAGCCGAACTAGACAGCATCCTACAAACCATTCGTGACACCCACATCGACGGCATTATCGCCACCAATACAACCTTAAGTCGTGAAGGCTTAACAGATGCAAACAGATTCGAACAGGGTGGCATGAGTGGACGGCCGTTAACCCAACGCGCCACCGCGATCATCCGCGAAATCGCGCGCTTGACCAAAGGCAATTTACCCATCATCGGCGTTGGCGGCGTGCGCACGGCTGCCGATGTCCAAGAAAAATTAAACGCTGGCGCTACGCTTGTCCAACTTTATACCGGCTTAATCTATGAGGGGCCAGGGATCGCTGGCAACATTTTGCGTGAATTGACGTATAATTCGGTGTCATGAATGATCAACCAGAACCCAAATTGCTTAATCGCCAACATCTCGCCTGGGCAGTGTTAATCGGCAGCTTCCTGGTTTGCATTGCCATCACTGTGACAGTTCCATTAACTGCCAATGCCTTTATCCAAAATGCCACCCAAGCGCTAGCAACAACCATTCAGGCAAATCAAGGCACAGTTGGTATCGACGATGAAACGGGCGTGCGACGCGCCCTTATTCCTGGAGAAATGCCCCAGGCCGTTGCCCCGGGTGCCAGCATCCTGACCGATGCCACTGCCGGCGCAATCTTGCTTGTCGCGCCACCAGAAACAGAGCAGCTGTTGGCGCGTCTCAAAATTGACAGTAACACCACCTTATACATCGAGGAAGCCAACACACCGCGGTATGGAATTAGCAATGCCGAGCAAAATTTGGATATGGTCATGGACAGCGGCCGTATCCGCCTAACCGTGCTTGAAGAGGCCGAACGCCCGCTAAACATCCATTTCAGCACCCCACAGGGGGATGTCGTGATCAATGAACCGGGTGAATATTCATTGGGTGTCAACAACCAGGCGACGCAGATAGCCGTGTTGGAAGGAACGGCCGTTGTGACTGCCATCGAAGAAAGCTTAACGTTAGAGCCCAATCAACGTGCCGAAATCCCAACCGGGAAAATGCCAGTGGGCCCCCTGGCACCTGAACGCAATTTAATCAAGAATGGTGACTTTAGTGAAGGATTCCAGAATTGGTCAGAATATGCGTGGCGGGTAGAACTGGAGGATCAACCCAAAGGAGAAACTGAAATCACGATGATTGATGGCGAACCAATACTACGTTTTTTACGTGGTGGCAGCGGTCATGCCGATGCACAAGTGCGCCAATCAATCAACCAAAATGTCACCGATTACGAGACGATTCGCGTTTTAGTTACATTACGCATTTTGGATCAAAGTCTGGGCGTATGCGGCATCCAGGGGTCAGAATGCCCCTTGTTTTTACGTATCGAATATATCGACGAAAATGGTACCAACCAAGTATGGCAGCATGGTTTTTATGCGCAAGGCACTGTCGACGACAACCTGACTCCTGAGGCTTGTGTCTCTTGTGCCGTGATTCAAAGCGATCACACACGCGTACCATTAGCGCAGGATTTCTTTTATGAAGCGAATTTACGTGAGGAAATGGCTCGCCAGGGAACAGCAGCACCTAGTTTCATCAAAAATATTTCCCTGGTGGTATCAGGGCATAGTTTTATTACAGAAATAGTCGATGTCGCCTTGGTGGTTGAAGATTAAGGATAACTGATGCTGTCGATCAACATACCGGTTGATGAAATGAAACTAAAATTTATACAACTTGCATTGGCATTAATCAACATCGCACCATAATCTTGATTATAACGCACAACACTTTCTGAAATGCCTGCACCTATTTTGTACAGACTGCGCCCACCCAAGCCATTCACAAAATAGACGATGCCTTCAGCCTGTAATCGCTCGTATATATGATCATGGCCTGCCAGCACGGCCGTTGCCCCCCACTCGGCATAAGGCCAGCGCATAACCTTATCGCTGCCATGCCTGGGTGAAGAAGAATAGGGCGGATGGTGCATGACAACTAATTTCCAGGGAGCATCAGAAGCCAGCATTTGTGTCTCAAGCCATTGTGCTTGGAGCGAATCAACGGAACGGCCGTCTGGTTCATGGGGGTCACTATCCACAACAAATAAATGCACACTATCCCAATCGACATCATAATAACGCTCATTCCCTGGCAATGTGAAATAATCATAATACGGCTGCAACGAATCCGTGTGCCAATCATGATTGCCTAAAGCTGGGAAAAAGCGATTTTCATTTGCCCCTTCGCCATACTCACCTTTATAAGGGTAGATATACTCATGGTAATATTGGCCGATATTCGCGTCTATTGAGTACGCTGCACCATTTGGATAATTGTTGTCACCCACAGTAACAACATAATCGACCTGCCAGCTAGCCACCAAATCGGCAACATCTTGCTCGGCTTTACCAGATGAACCAAAATCACCAATCACAGCCAAACGGACAGCGCTAAAACAATCATCGGGATGCCCAGTAAAAGGCATATCAATGGCGTATACTCCATGCGCACCCCGCGGAACAATGAGAATAATTACGATACTCAGTATGATAATCAATAACACCAAACGCCACTGTTTGCCCATTTGTGAGTTTTCCCTTCGGCTAATATTTTACATACACCAGATTTTAACCTATAAACTGAGTATAATGGAAGTTGTCTACAATCTTGGCATGCAGCATTATTTACGGGAAGTGAGATGAAGGATCGGCGATTTTTGTTGATAACATTTTTGATTGGCATAGGGCTGTATGTTGTTGGGGGCAACGTAGCGGTAGCAACGGCCGTTTCTCCCTCCATAACACCCATCATTGACCCCGCGATTATTCCTGCAAACAAGCAAACGAACAGCACCACGATAACGCTGTATGATGGTTCGTTAAACAGCTTGCCGGCAGCACAAGGGAATTTCATCTATCTTACCGATCCAATTTTTATTGCATCCGCAACCCAAAATGCGAACAACGGCGCAACCGTTCTAGATACGACCCTAGTTACAAGTGACAAAGCTGGCTATTTCCATTTTGGGAACTCGCCAGAGCTTGTTCGTGCGGCTGGCTTTCGCCTTGAAACAACTGTTCAAGTGGAGACTGAAAGCCACAACAATAATAATCGCGCCGGCTTCAGCACTATCTTGCTGGACAGCGAAGCCAAAGGAGTGGAAGTGGGTTTTTGGGACAATGAAATCTGGACCCAAAATGATAATCCCATTTTTACACATGGTGAAGGGCTCGTTTTTGATACCAGCCAATTGACCCATACCTACATCCTAGAAATCATCAACGACAGTTACCGGCTTACAGTTGCTGATAACCAGCCCTTGGTGGGTGCTGTCCGCGATTACAGCGACTTTGGTTTTCCGTACACAAACACGAATTTTATCTTTTTAGGCGATGATACATCTTCAGCGGCTGCACGGATTCGCTTAACGGCCGTTACCATCACCACCGACACATGCAGCGAACATGATAGCCAGGCTCCTTTGTTAACGGCCGTTGTCAATACAAACAATCTCGATCTGGCCTGGAGCGATAATCCCACAAACCTCGACTACACAATTTATCGCGATACAACACCATACTTCACGCCAAATGTAGGGTCGCTACTTGCAGAGATAAAAATTTTGAGTCACACTGATGTTGGTATTGTAAACGACAACAACAACTATTTTTATCTTGTGCAAGAAACACATTGCAACAATAATAGGTCACAATCGATTGGTTTATTCAAATTCCCAATCATACCTACAGAATAATTATGACAAACAATATCATCGAAATCGAAGGTCTCACAAAACAATACGGAACCCTCACCGCCCTGGATAATCTTACAGTGAATGTGGCCGAAGGGGCTATATTTGGCTTCATTGGCCCCAATGGTGCTGGCAAAACCACCACCATGCGCATCCTCACCACCCTGCTGCGCCCCAGCAGTGGCCAGGCCACGATCGCCGGCCATTCCGTCCAAACCGATCCCGAAGGCGTGCGCCGTGCCATCGGTTACATGCCCGATTTTTTTGGGGTATATGATGATATGAAAGTATGGGAATATCTCGACTTTTTTGCTGCCTGTTATGATGTGCCAACCAACCTACGCAGTGGCATGATCGATGATCTTTTAGCGCTTGTCGATCTCGGCCACAAACGGGATGTGCCTGTCGAAAGCCTCAGCCGCGGCATGAAACAACGTCTTTGCCTTGCGCGCACCTTGGCACACGATCCACAGGTTTTGATATTAGATGAACCTGCCAGCGGACTGGATCCGCGTGCGCGTATCGAAATGCGCGAATTGCTGCGCGAGCTGCAAAATATGGGCAAAACCATCTTCTTTTCATCCCATATCCTTTCTGAAGTTGCCGATATTTGTACCAGCATCGGTATCATCGAAGCGGGAAAATTAGTCACGCATGGCGATATGAAAATGATGAAAAAACAGCTGCGCGCACATCGTATCATTCAGATTCGGGTTTTGGGGGATACAGAACCTTTGCAAGAGATTTTACTACAGCATGAAAAAGTATCTACTGTCACCACCAGTGCCGATTTGGAAATCCCATACGATACCATTCGCATCAATTTTAGTGGGTCTGATGAGGAATTACATGAGCTGCTGACGCTGTTGATTGCTAATAATATCCAAGTTGTCGGTTTTAATGAAGAATTTGGTGATTTAGAAGATGTCTTTATGCATGTTACTCATGGCATAGTCAACTAATCATGCTGCACGAAAGTTTTTTGACAGCGTTGGTCGCACGGGTAGCCCGTATCCCGTTTGCTTTGTCCGCCAATTCTGCCTTTGTACCTCCTCGAAAAGCACTGATATTACAACCTTGTTGTTTGGCACAAGTTATGCTTGCAACTCCCATGTTGGCAGCCTTGCAAACCACCTATCCACAAGCACGTTTTGATTGGGCAGTGAGTGATTGGGCAAGGGCAGCCATTATTAGTAATCCACGCATCACGGAACTGATACGTGTCGCACCTGGTGATATCCACGATTTAAGTTGGCGTGAGTTAGGGCTGTTGATCAAACAACTGCGTACTCAAAATTATGATACCTGTTTTATTCCAAGCCGGTCTTCTCTTTTAGCTTATGTGGCCTGGCAAGCTAAAATCCCACAACGAATTGGTTTGAATGTAAACGGCCGTGGCTTTGCGCACACGATTGCTGTAAATAAACCCGCAAACGATGTGCATACGGCAGCCCTTTACCTATCTTTAGCCCGTGCAGTTGATGTTCCGGAAGAAACACTCCAAACGATTGAGATGGAATTCACCCCACCGGATCGCGACAGAACGGCCGTTACGCGGCGTTTGGTTGAAGAAGTCGATTGGTTAGGGGATGTACCATTGGTACTTATTCATCCGGGAGGTGGCGTCAATCCGGTACAATCGAATGAAATGAAACGGTGGCCAGTTGAGCGCTACGCTTTATTGGCAAATCATTGCATTACAAAACATCAAGCCAAAGTGGTTTTAGTCGGTACGGATGCTGAACGGCCGTTAGCACAAGCAATTGATGGGATGTTATCAGACCGAGTCACAAACCTTACTGGCAATATGACGCTGGGTGAATTGGCGGCAATGTGTGAAGTCGCAGACTTATACATAGGCAATGATGCTGGCCCTACCCATGTCGCCGCCGCAACAGGTTGTCCCACTTTGGCGATTTTTGGCCCTAGTGACCCTGCTTTGTCACGGCCGTATACACAAAAAGGCAAAACAATCACATTATGGCATAACACACACGAAGTTGCGGATGAACGGCCGTTTAGTTGGGACATCGGTGTCGGCGTTGATGAGGCGATAGCAGCGGCCGACAATCTCCTCGAACAAGACAACGAAAATGAAAGCAGCATACCGTATTTAACAAATCCATCGCGTTAACTATTGACAGGCTCAAATTCTTTTGATAATATTCCACTCGCTTTACAAAAGGGGGCGTGGTGTAGTGGTTAACACGTCGGCCTGTCAAGCCGAAGATCGCGGGTTCGATCCCCGTCGCTCCCGTAAGCCTATAGTACAGAAACTATAGGACAAAGAACTCTCAAATATACTTGAGAGTTCTTTTTTTATACGCCAGCAACATTCACAGTCGCGGGAACGATTTTTGCGATAAGTAAGTGAAGCAACCCTTTTTGCAAAACAGCTCTGCAAATCCACAAACGATTCCATAGAGGTAATTAACCCAATAGTTGGATATAATCTCATTGCTTATGAACGATAATTTTCGCGTTGAATTGCCATCCCAATTTTCTCCTGAACACGAGCAGTTCATTCTGCAATACTTGGTATCAGGTCGTCAATCCCTCACTCTGTCACAATGGAAGCATGTTCTAAACGGATTCGACCTGTTGCATCAAGCCTTTGTTGAAACTGAAGGAAGCATCCAGACCTTCAGACAGATTTATTCAGTTCATGTTGAACAACCTTTCGCCGATTTCTTCATAAACGAATTATTGTTGCTTGATGACATCAAACACGAACATCAAGCATTAAGAGCCCGTATCTCTCGCAACATCGCAGATCGGTTACGCCAAGCCAAGTTAAGACAATCCAACATAATGGCAACCAATCTTTTATTGGCCTATTGCTTATATTTTTGGGAATCGTTTGCTATAGGCTATGCATTTGAAGTTGAAATCTATCGGGATTTAACAAAAAGTGGTATTGATTTTCAAGCTCATGATATCCGCAAACGTGTCGCTCGCTTTTCAGCTTATGATTTGGAGGTCTTAAACTTGAAGGGCGATATCAAGACAAGTCTGTATTTTCTTTATGCAACTCGGAGTCGCGGATTGGCACATGATTTCTATGTAACCCGCTTCTATGAAGGAAAGCAACAGCGAACGCTGGTTGTTCTCATGCAACCATGGGCCTGGGAACAAATCAATGGCGATACGCTTAAGGCTTTGCTGGAAGAAGCGTCCAAATATTTTCCATCACCAGTTATGGTGCAAATTGAGAATAGACCTATTGTCATTATGGAGTATAATGTTTGGAAGGAACGTGTGTTACAACAACAACACCGTGAATAGGACACAAGTATGAGTAAACAAATAATTTCAAATATGCCAACTGATAAATTTGATACGGTCATTGACGCTTTCATTGAACGTGAAACAAGGGATATGGGGGAATTGGATGCCCCGTTATTCTATGAAGCATTGAGAGAAATGATAACATCAGAAACTTCGGTTGATTCGGTCAAAATGCTTGAAGTTGAAGGGGAAATTGTTGATAATCAGCTTGTACTGGATTTACCGATAGAGCTAGAATTTACCAAGCAAATGAGAGATATTGCTATTCTAGTTGGTGATCGTCGTATTAGTGTCAAATGGAAAAATGATACGACCTATCCGTTTGTACATTGATATAGGAGGATACGGCCGTTGCCAAAGATTGCCTACCAATAAACTTGAGTAAGTAAACAACAGTTAAAGTTATACACGGGAGTGAGCGATCCCCGTCGCTCCCGTAAGTCTATAGTGCAGAAACTATCAGAATCGATCGATTTATTCAATTCCCAATAAATCTGGTATGGTAGCTTCAATTATCATCAAGAGTAAATCAATGCTAATTGAAATTCCAGACACTTTTACGAAAAAGTATGAACAGGCAAT
>CAYGMR010000248.1:0-4261 GCA_964350725.1 uncultured Ardenticatenaceae bacterium
GCGTGCCGGTGGCGATGCGCGTCAGCAAAGGCGTGATCATGCCGGAGTTTGGCCCGATGGCGTGGAAGTTGTCGCGTGATGCTGATGTGCTCCATCTGCATTTACCCCAATTTGATGCACCCGGTGTCGCTTTGCGCGGCCGTTTGATGCACAAGCCTGTCGTCTTGACTTATCATTGTGACCTACAACTGCCGCCCGGACTTTTTAACCGCTTTGTGGATCGGGTTGTGTTGGCAATGAATAATTTGGCGGGTTTGTTGGCTGATGCGGTTGTGACTTATACACGTGACTATGGCACACATTCCCCTTTTCTTGCGCAATATCTGGATAAAAAGCTGCATATCATTCCGCCTCCTGTGACGCTGGCTCCTTGCAGCCCTGCGGACGTGACCCAATTTTATCGTCAACATCAATTGGATGGTCATCAAGTTATCGGTTTTGTTTCTCGACTGGCAACTGAAAAAGGGGTCGAGGTCTTGCTAAACGCATTGCCTAAAATTTGGCAGGTATTTCCGGATGTGCGCGTGCTGCATGCAGGTCCATACAAAGATATTTTAGGCGAAGAGGAGTATCGCAAACGAGTGCTGCCGGTTATCGATAGTTATGGAGACAAATACCAATTATTAGGCCCAGTTGAAGGTGCAGCGTTAACTGCCTTTTACAAGAGTCTGGATGTTTTGACGATTCCAAGTTTGAACAGCACGGAAAGTTTTGGCCTGGTGCAAATCGAGGCGATGCGTAATGCGGTGCCGGTGGCGGCTTGTGCGTTACCGGGGGTGCGCCAGCCAGTAACGATGACCGGCATGGGGGTGGTGACACCAATAGGTGACAGTGATGCCCTCGCTGAGGCTATTATCAACATTTTGCGTGATAAAAAGAAATATCAGCGGGATGCAGATTTGATTGCCCAGAGCTTTGATCCGCAGGAAACGGCCGTTGAGTATATTAAACTATTCAATGATCTACGCCGTGGCACTTATTCCTCTACAACAGCCGAACCCCCTGTCTATGACCAACTGCGTGCAATGCGTGATGCGTATATGAATAAGGAGATTAGCGCGTGAGCGACGAAGCGAACCTAGCAAACACAGCTCCGCAAGATGATTTATTATGGCGGCAGTTAAAAACAATTCCCGCCTTTCGTGCTTTGTTGCGCGCCGTCGAAACCCGTTTTTATCAAGTCATCGATCTGCCGGAGCCGGTATTGGATGTGGGGTGTGGCGATGGTCATTTTGCGCAGGTAACATTTGATAAACGCATTCAAGCGGGTATCGACCCCTCATATGAAGTTGTAGAAAAAGCACAAGCGACGGACATGTATGATTTGGCATTGGCTTCTGGTGGGGCTGATTTGCCTTTCTCCGATGGACATTTTGCCAGTGCATTCAGTAATTCAGTGCTGGAACATATCCCGGATGTTGATTCGGTTCTCGTTGAGACCAATCGTGTGTTGCAAATGAACGGCCGTTTTGTGATCACCACCCCCAGTCATTATTTCACAGAAAATCTAGGCGGCGCGGCGTTCTTTCATAAATTGGGCATGGATGGCATGGCGGATCGCTATCGTGACTTCTTTAACAAAGTGTCGCGCCATGCCCACACTGATTCACCTGAAAGATGGGCGGAACGTTTTGCTGCTGCCGGTTTTGAAATTGAACGCTGGCAATATTATTTTTCTGCAGAAGCGTTACATGCGCTCGAAATTGGGCATGTGCAGGGGCTGCCATCATGGGTCATCCATGCACTGACTGGCCATTGGGTGATTGCGCCCTGGGAAAGCAGTTTGAAACCGACCGAACGCTGGGTACGGCCGTTTTACGAAGAAGAATTCCAAGATACCGGTGCTTATATCCTCATCATTGCAAAAAAAGTGAGTGATGGCCCTGTTGATGTACCGCTCCCGCCTGCACAGCCCTATTCCCTGGATGAACTTAATGCAGCTTTATTGCCGACAAATGAGAGGGCGGCTTCGGTCATTGCGGATTTGCCCACGGATGAGGCGTCAGCAGAACCGGTCATACCTGCTGTGGCTAAACAAGAGACGGCCGTAGTTCCCGAACCTGCTCCTGAAGCCGCACCATCACGAGTCAATCTGCTCAATTTGGCTCTAATTGGCTTGGCCTTGCTGCTGGCCATGATGGGGCAATCTGCCTGGCGTGCCGATCCGGATAATCCAGGACGTGGTTTGCTGTGGTTTGGATTAAGTGCTGTGGCTTTGGGATTCTTTTTCTGGCTGCGATCTGATCGGCCGAGCCGCCAATTTCACTGGCCGCAGATTGGAGAAATTCCAACAAAGCGTTGGTTAATCTTCCTGGCTTTATTTTTAGCTTTGTTAGCCCAACGATTTGTGCTGCCGGGTGGTGAGCAACGGCCGTTGCTGGCTATTTCCGTTTGGCTAATTGCGATTGCAGTTGCCTTTTATTCGCTGTACACACCATTAAAACATGCCATTTCGCGACCAACTCGCTCAACAATCATCATCACTGTTGCGCTTTTTGGTGCTGCTTTGCTCGTGCGGCTCTTTAATTTGAGCGGGCAACCGTTCATTCTCAACGGCATCGAAGCCGATATTGGCCTGGATGCGCTGCGCGTTGTTGAAGGTACGAGTCGTAATCCTTTTGGCACTGGCTGGTTGACCAATCCAACGCTGCCACTTTATTTGTTAGCTGTCCCTTTGCGGTTGTTTGGTCCCACAGTTTTCAGTTTACGTTTGTTATCGGCCGTTGCTGGTGCATTGACGGTGGTGGCGACCTTCTTGATCGGACAGCGTTTGTGGAGCCGTGCCGTTGGTTTGGGAGCGGCCGTATTGCTGTTGGGTTCCCATTTTCATCTGCATTTCAGTCGCTTGGGCATCACCAATGTTTGGGATGCGCTGCTCATTTTGCTGGCCTTAGGTCTCATCGCTATCGCCTGGCAGCAAGAAGCAAACGACAACCGTTTGACCTGGCTGCTGGCCGCTTTGGCGATTGGTTTTAATGCTTATCTGTATACCAGTTCACATTTGTTGCCCATCATCTTGTTGGCGTTATTGGTGTGGACGCTGTTGGTTGATCGTCAGCGCTTCCGTCAGCAATGGCGGCATTTGCTGGTCGCTGCTTTATTGGCCTTGGTCGTGGCACTGCCACAAATGCTCTATTATCGAGCGATGCCCGGCCTGTTTATGGAACGTGCCAATGTCTTAGGGATTTTGGATAGTCAAAGTGGTTGGTTAAGCCGCGAAACGGCCGTTAGTGGGCAAACCCAACTGCAGCTCATCGGCCAACAATTTGGACAAGCAGCATTGGGCTTTAATGCCACGCTCGATCAAAGCAATGCCTACGGTCCTTTTGCACCTTTACTCAATTTTATTGCGGGCGTTTTGTTCATCGTGGGCTTTATTTTGGCACTCATCCATTGGCGTGAAATACGCTACAATATGCTCACGGTTTGGTTGCTGGTGACGATTGTTTTTGGCGGTGCTTTATTGTTAAATCCACCCAGCAGTCATCGTTTGATTATCGCTGCACCGGCGGTTATGTTGTTAGCCAGCCTGGCGCTTGTGACTTTGGCACAAGCTGTTTTTGGAACAGATCAAACTGCGGGAGAGGATGTGGGTGGAGAAAACGGCGACGTCGGCCTCGCTCAGCACAAGCGTTTTTCACCCCAAAACTATGTGCTCCTAACGGTCCTGATCGTGACGCTGCTGTTGGCATTCCTCGACCTCGGTTTTTATTTTGGCCCCTATCAAAGCCAACACCACTTTGGTGATCGCAATACTGAAATTGCACATGAGGTAGCGACCTATCTCAACGACCTAGAAGGGGAATGGACAGCCTATTTTTATGGTCCACCCAATATGTATGTTGGTTTTCCTAGTATTTCTTTCCTGGCTCAAGATTTTCAAGATGGCACGAATCTGTTTGATGTGGCCGCCCCCAATGCCGCCTTGCAACCCGCCGCAACATCCAATATTGTGCATATTTTCCTGCCCGAACGACAAGACGAGTTAACGGCCGTTCAATCTACATTCCAAGGTGGGCAGGCTGAGGTTGTTGATGGCTATTATGCCAGCCCGCTATTTTTGACTTATACGACCCAAAATAACCGCTAACATTGGCAATACTGTTGAGCATATGGTACGCTCAATAAACCATGATCGAGCAAGAAGACCCTATCTCACAATTGGATATGCAACCAGAAGCCCAAGCTGATGCTCAGAGCCGCACACAAGCCGAGTTGTCCGTACCACAAACGGTCTTGATAGATCCACATGCTACTACTG
>CAYGMR010000248.1:4271-8646 GCA_964350725.1 uncultured Ardenticatenaceae bacterium
AATTATTCGCCACCGTGGGGACGCAGCACAAAACTGATTGTTGTCGTTATCGGGCTGTTACTGCTTACATTTACAGCCTACCGTTTTCAAGGTTTAATCACCTTATTGGTTTTGGGTGGCGTCATTGCCTACATCATCAACCCGCTGATCGTTTTTGTGAATGAGCGCACACGCATCGCCCGTGGTTGGGTAATTTTGACTGTTTACTTGTTGCTGGTTGCTGTTGTTGTTTTTCTGTCTATTGAGCTTGGTGTTGCCACCTTTGAACAGGCCAGTTCTTTTATCAATCTGGTGCCGGCATTAATCGACCAGACAGCATCTCTTTTGGAGTCAGTCCAATCCCAAACAGAACCGATGGTTTTGGGTCCCTTGGAAATTAATCCGGTGCAAATACCCTGGGATAGCATTACCAATCAAGTGTTGAGCCTGGTTGAGCCTACAGTGAGCACCAGCGGACAGTTCATCACACAATTGGCAACCACCACCGTGCGTTTGGTGGGTAACCTCTTTTTTGTAGTTATTATTTCGATTTACTTGGTCTACGAGTTCCCCAAATTAGGTGGCTACGTGGGCGGGATCGCTAATGAACCTGGCTACCGGTATGATGCCGATCGTTTTGTCAAGGAACTCGGCCGTATCTGGAGCGCCTATTTGCGTGGACAAGTTATCTTGGGCGTGATCATATTCTTGGCTGTCTGGTTGGGCCTTTCGATTTTGGGTGTACGCAATGCATTGGTTTTGGGCATCATTGCCGGATTATTGGAGTTTGTTCCCAATATTGGCCCCATCATCAGTGCTGGCATTGCTATGGCTGTTGCTTTTTTCCAGCCGACCAATCGGTGGGATATTGAAGGCTGGCAGTTTGCCTTACTCGTGTTGGGATTAATGTTCCTGATCCAACAAATCGAAAATAATTATCTTGTACCGCGTATTGTCGGCCGTGCCTTAGATTTGCACCCTATTTTGGTGATTTTGGGTGTTTTTATGGGCGCATCACTCGCAGGTGTTTTGGGTGCGGTTCTGGCTGCGCCGTTACTGGCGACGATCAAGCTGTTGGGAACCTATGCTTGGCGCAAATTATTTGATCTACCTCCTTTCCCTGACAGTGAAGATATGGAAGAAGTTCCTGCATGAAATACCCATTACTTTTAGGCTGTATGTTGATCTTTTTTACTGCTTGTACGGCCGTTTTTCCCCCATCCTCACCCTATAGCGCTTATCCTGAAAAGGACGACACGGCTATTAGTTTTAGTGAGGTAGGCGGCACCCTTTTTATCGATATCACCAGCGTTAGTGGTATTGGCACGGCCGAAATCAAGCGCAATATAGATTCATGGCCGCAAGATGTTGTGTTGCGGATGCATTTGAAAGGGTTGGAGCAATTTGAATTTATGTATGCTGATACGGCCGTTACACTCGCCATCAGCAGTCAACAGGATCAATATATGCAGCAAAGTGTGCGCCAAATCAACAAAGCTGCTGAACCCCTCAACCCCACCAGCGATTTTTGGATGCAAACCGAAATTGTCAACGCCGATGGCACACCCGGCACTATTCCATTAACCGATGGCAGTATTAACATTCATGTCCCGCAGGATTTTCTAGATAAAAATAGTGAGAGCTTTACTGTTTCGTGGATCGACTTCTTCCGTTAACGTTATAAGGAAAAGAAGCAAAGATTGCGCATGGAGGAATCAGACGTGTTTTACAGCGTGTACTACAAAATCGACGCTTAGTTTACGTTTTAACACACTGAATATTTTTGTTAAATTATCCATTGTTGGATTTCCTTTGGCTGAAAGCATCCGATGTAAGCTTTTACTAGGCTTTTTAACCTCACTTGCCAATTCTTCGAATCCTACTGTTGCATTTACCAAATCGCGCAATACTAATCTTGCCATATCTGGCTCATCATTGAGAAATAATAAAATTGCTTCATCCAGTAATGCTGTGGCGAAATCCGCATCACTTTGAATACGTTCTTGAATTGTATCGCTAAAATTTCTTGTAACAGGCATAAGTTACCTCCCTTTTTTTCGTGATCTATATTCTTGAAGAAGTTTAACGGCTCTTTCGATATCTTTTTGTTGACTTCTTTTTGTCCCACCACCAAAAAGTATGATCAGTTCTTTCCCTTCTTGAATCAGATAGATTCTATAACCTGGCCCCCAGTTAATTCGATATTCACCAAGACCTTTAAACCACTTGATATTTGAAGTATTTCCTTGTTCCAACCTTGCAATAGCCACC
Source organism: uncultured Ardenticatenaceae bacterium (assembly GCA_964350725.1). Classification (GTDB taxonomy): domain Bacteria; phylum Chloroflexota; class Anaerolineae; order Promineifilales; family Promineifilaceae; genus JAACFF01. Next base: position 6,522 of record CAYGMR010000248.1, read on the forward strand.
ACTATTTTTGCGGCAGCTTGAGTATCTAAACGGTTAAACCATTTGTTGAAAGGGACTGAACCATCTATTCGAACATACTCTTTTACTTTCATGATCTCAATCATGGTAACATAAACGTTACCGCGAGACAAGTTTTGTGTGCTTTACCAGAGAGAGTCAGGCGGGTATTTTGCTAGGAAAATAATGTCTTTTTATGACAAAGTGTTTTGCCACTGCTGTTTGATTTCTTTTGTTTTCAACTCGTTTTCCAGCATCCAGCCCAATGAGGTTGCACAATCGTAGCAAAATTGGTAGCTGTCGTGGGTGTTGATTTGAGACGGCCGTTGCCAAACAACCTCTCTTGCCACTTCTTTAGGTGCACAAACAAAAATCGCATCATGCATCAATGCTTTCATATTGTTGATATGCACCGAACTGGGATTTTCGGCATGCACGACGTAACGGTTGAGCAAGACAAAGTCAGCCGCTTTGAGTGCTGTGGTTAGCGCCGCCCATGCTTTTGGATTCCAATGATGGAAGGTGAAAATGAAACGGCCGTTGTCCTTACGCAGCACCCGTCGACACTCAGAGAAAATGGCACTCAACAACTCGGTATAACGGCTGGTGCTGTCGCTTTTATGCGGATCAACGGCCGAATCGTTGATGTTAAATGTCCAATCCGCGCTATCTGGCAGCATTTGGCGCAGCCATACCCGGAAGAAGGCGGATAAGTCGCTGTATTGCACACTGTCGAAATAAGGCGGATCGGTGACGATTGCGTCCACGCTGCCGTCGGGTAAATCAAAATGGGTGGCAGACCCTTGCTGCAGCAAAAAGCGCTGTGTGCCACTGCGCAGTTCAAACACGTCATTGACTTCAACCCCTGCATCAACTTCACCCACAATATCAACAAAGACAGATTTTTTCTCCGCTAGATCGCGTTCGCGCGGTTGCCTGGCCCAGGAACGGCCGTTGCGAATGCGCGATTGGAATAGTTTTTCCAACGTCCCCGATGCCTTGCGATGATACAGCGGGTTGTTTTCGAGTGCCGTATACGGGAAAGAATAAGCGTGGTGCGAAAACGTGTGCCGAATGGCGCCCGCACGTCGTTTTTGTTTGCCTTTGTAGCCACACAACATCGAATTAAATTCCAGCGATGTCGAGACCAACAAGGCTAAATTGAGTTGAATGAGCGGGTCTTCTTGTGGCAAATAAGCCAGCGCGTGTTCTAGATAAAGCAGTTGGCGGCTCGAAAACAGGTCGAGGTAATTATCGATGCCGCGCCGCTGCAAATGGCGTGATTTACGGCCAGGTTCAATCACGAAATCGGCGCGTTTTAGGGTAAGTTGTTCGCGTCTATCATCGGCTCTTTGTAACGCTTCACGGTCAATCCAATCGGGAGCCTTGAAAAATAGATTGTGACGTTGGCAGTGGGCCACAATCACCAAAGGTTCGTAGCGGGCATAATAAGGTATAGTTAGGTCGTCTTGATAGGGTTGGTTGCAGTGGGGGCAAACGGCCGTTTTTTTTTCAACCAGCGGCGTAGGCAGCGATTCAGCATTCAAGCCACCACAGTCACACGCTGTGTCACCTTGCACAACCGCATGGCAATCTGCACACAAACGGATTGTCGTGCCATCCATTTCTTGCCGCAATGTGAGCGAATCGACAACCAAAACCGGGCCGCAGCTACAGCTGCGCCGCGCACCATACAACACAAACCAGGTTTGTGTTTGAATGCCACAAGTTGGGCAGCAGGTCATAAAATAGGGGTCTAATTCAGCACGTAGTTTGCGAAAAAACCGTTGATACGCTTGCTCCAAGGCCAAAAGAGACACGTCCGATAGTGTGGCCCGCGCCTGTAAAATTGGGATCGGGTCGATATCGCCACCGATCACATTCGCGCCCAAGCGAATCGCCTCGTGCAAAGTCGTGGCGCCGCCCATCATCGGATCCATAATTATTTTGCCCGTTAAGCCGCCGGGGGTGTAATAACCACGTAAAGTGGGGTCTGGTACTAAATGTTTTAGGATTAGACGGAAGGTGGTGCCACAGCGCCGTGCCCACCACTTGTGCAAGTAGGTGTTGGGTCGGTAATGGTGTTTGTTATACGTTTCGAGTTGTGCTAATCCATTCGCTAATTCAA
>CAYGMR010000249.1:0-8644 GCA_964350725.1 uncultured Ardenticatenaceae bacterium
TCGCGCCGCTCAGCATCGCGATTATGGATGCCTTGGGTATTGTTTATTACCCAAATTTGTGATTGTGTCTCGGCGGTTAATGAAAGTTAATGACAGTAGCGACAGCAGTTAAAACTGCATCTACAAAAACCAAGCCGACCTTCGTCGGCTAAAAATCAGTCCACGTAGGTGGACTTTGTAATCGTTGCCGTGAATTTATTCGCTGGGAACTCCCTGATAATAATCACAATCAGCTTGTAACGGACAAATTTCACATTGCGGATTTCGGGCGCGGCAAATCTGACGGCCGTGGCTAATCAGATTGATGTGCATGGGATAAAAAGTCGCCGGATCACCGATTGCTTCCAGTAAATCATGGGCTTTGTTGGCACTGACTTTGGGGCCGATGAGACCGACCCGCTTGGTAATGCGATGTACATGTGTGTCCACGGGGAACACCGGGCGGTTAAAGGTAAATAACAAGATAATCGCGGCGGTTTTGGGGCCAATACCTTGAATAGCGGTCAACCATTTTTTAGCATCAGCCAAGGGCATATCGGCCAAGAAGTCGAGAGTAATTGCACCGCGTTCGCGCTGAATATGGCGCAATGCGGCTTGAATGCGCGGCCCTTTTTGATTGGCTAAACCGGAAGAATGAATAGCAGCCACGACATCTTCGGGCGGCGCATCCATGACCGCTTCCCAGGTGGGATATTGTGCTTTGAGGGCATTAAAGCCTTTGTCGCGATTGATGTCGGAGGTGGCTTGTGAGAGGATGGTACTAACCAGTTCGTCAACGGGGGGATTGTGCGACTCCCATTGGGGTTCGCCGTATGTTGCAACGAGTTTTTGATAAACGGCCGTATATTTCGCACGCAATCTTTCTTCTTCTAATAGTTCATTCATAAGCCAAATCCACTGATCTCAAATATAATTACCAACAACATGGTGGATCATACTGCTGAAAACTTGAATTTCAAAACAACTATGACAACCCTTTCTTATGCAAAATTTTTGCAAACATTGCCCGATACAATCATCCCCAATTTACCAGCAGCTTTGCAAGGTATTCAGGTACATCACCCTTATCGCTGGTTAATTCAATTCCATTATGGTGAAAAACAGCTGCATTATGAAGTCTCCCATCTTCGCAAACAAGCTGGGTGGGAGCTTGGCTTCCACTGCGAAGCACGCGACAAACGGCTCAACCGTTTCCTTTTGGATGGCTTTCGCCGCAATTTATTTGAGATTAAAGATTCGCTGGGCCAAGGTGTCGAGGCCGAAATGTGGGATCGCGGCTGGACGAAGATTTATGAAGTTTATCCAGATGAGCAGTTGACACCTGCGTATCAGGCAAAAGTCGGTCTGCGCATGGCCGCGATCATCACCTGCCTGCACCCCATCTATGTCGATTTACGCAACGCAGTCGCCCAGTCCTATCGTTAAGATACTCGTTTTGAATGTAAGGGTAGATCTGCGTGCCGACCTCTACACCAAGCACCTGGCAAATCAACTCAAATCATACGATCCTGCACAAAATTTGTATACTGCTTACTTTAAACCAATATATTCTTCTGGAATATCTTCAAGTGGTGTTAAGGCAAAATGTTGTGCGACTTCTGAATTCATTATGCCAGTTGATTTGATAGCAAACTCCCCTGCAAATTGTTCCCATCGACCTTCTTCTATTAAGAAGAACCCTTGACCTAGGAATGTGCAAGTCATCGTAGTAGGTACAGCTTCATCTGAAAGAGGCATTTGAAAATCACCTTCAACAGTTTCTGCAATAAAGTAATCCAATACGGCAATGGATTCTCCATCTGAATTCTCGATTAATTCTGAAAATTCGACATGATTTACTCGTTCAGCATTTGTTGCAATGAACCCATTGCCCATAGAAATACAGTTCACATCGATTTCCCAACTATCACCTATATTAATCGGCTCAGTTGGTAGTTCGAAAAACATTGCTATTACATTTCGCTGTTCTTGCTCAAGATAAAATGAAGAGATTGCGCCATCAGGGGTCAATTCACCTCTAAGTTGTACAGTCCCCTTCATTTTACCCATCAGTTCGTTAAATCCTTCACTTATTTCATTGTCTAATTCATTCTCAGGCAAGTCTATCTCATCAACAATCATTTTCACAGAGATGTTTTCGTGCGAATTGCTTTCAAGAATAGAGATCATGGAAAAAACTCTTGGCAACTTTATATCAGATAATTGCTGCCGCGCTTCTATAGGAATATCATTTCCCGTAAATAACTGGTCGAAATCGAAAGAAATAGATGATTCTGTATCTTCTACTGGATTCATTGCCGTTTTGAATGCAACTACTTCACCATCATCTATTTTCCAATTTAAGCTATATTCTGTTTCGGCTTTTTCTAGACCCACTTTATCTACGGCTGTTGTATCGTTTAAATTATCAGATGTGCTTGGTACTGAGTTTTCTACCAAAACATTATCAGTCGTATCAACATTTGTTTTATCAAAATTTTGTGGTGCGTTAGTAAGCGGTTCTTTTTGAGATGCACATGATATTAAAAATACGCATGTGAGTATTAAGGTTAAGAATATTTTTGTTGGCTCTATTTGGTTCATTATTTAAGACTCCCCTTTTGTCATATAAATATTTCGATCGCGTCACAAAGTATCACGCCACAAAGTATTCGGCCGTTACGCCCATATCCTCCATCATGCCACGAGTTTCATCCTTGTAAATCCGATTCATCAAAATGACAATGTCTGGTTGGTATTCCGCTAAGAACGCGGGTGGCACAATTTGTTGACCGCTGCCGACGACAAATTTCCCCTCTTTGCGCGGGTTGATATCGATAATATATTCGATTTGATCTTGTGTTTTGAGAATATTGAGGAAAGAGACGCCTTTGGAACCAGCGCCCCAGGCAACAACTTTTTTACCATCTTGCTGCCAGGCTGCAAGACGATTCTGCCATTCGGTCACTTTTTGATTGAACTCAGCGGCAAAGGCATCAACCTGCTCAGAAATCAAGGTTAGGTCTACGGCCGTTCCAAAATCCCCAACAGCCGCAGCATCGATTGCAGCTGGATATGCCTCAATCGTTAAGAATTGACCTGCATACGTTTCATCTGTGCGCAAAACCTTAAATCCAGTGCGCTCAAACAGGCGGGTCAACGAATGCGCAGTGTAATAGGAACAATGTTCGTAAATGATGTCCCAAATCGCCAGAGCACGCAGCGTGTAAGCCATATTAGGCATTTCAAAAAAGACGAGTGTATCCGGCCGATCGCCAATTTTTTCACGAATGACCTGTACAAACGGCTGTGGCGTTTCGATATGTTCCAAGACATGGCGCGTATAAAACATGTCAGGGGCTTGCTCTATACTTTTCCACCAATCAAAACCTTGCACAAAAGTTAAACGCTCGTCATCGAGATCAGCTTGTGAAGGAACATAGGCAGAATCAAACCCCCAGCCACGGTTGTCGCCGAGGTCACATAACAAGCGCAAAAAATCACCTTGTCCAGAGCCTGTCTCTACAATCTTTTTATTATGCAGATCGTACCGATCAATCAAACCTTGCGCCAAATCTTCCGCATAGGCCTGGAAACGGGGCGAAAAGTGTAATGAATTTTCATAAGCCTGTGTATATTGCATGGTCGCCGGATCGAAGGCGACGTTATAGATATGTCCACAATTATGGCAATACCCCAACTCAATATCCCCTTTGGCAGCATTCAGCGCATCTTCGCGCGCCGACCATAATAAGTTAGCATGCACTGGCACCTGGGGAATTGAAACAAAAACTTGCATACCTGGGGTGTCACAAACTGGGCATACAAATGGTTTTTTTGTGGTCATTAATGGTTTTCCTCTCATTTAAACCTTTACAGATCGATTTTGGTAACTGGGGTGTGTGCATACTAAAAAGCAGCAGTTGTAAAAACAAAACGCTTCTTCTTTCACACTGTCACTAATAGGGTGGATTCCTGCCTGCGCAGGAACGACACTCAAGAGCGGTTTATGCACACCCCTCAGGTAACTATTCAGTAGATGATTAATAAAACATCTGCCTTACTAATGGCATTAAGCTAACCCTATATAAATATTAGCTGGGTTTTAACTTTAACCGTAAGTTGGCGCTCTTACTCTCTAAAAAACTACACGCCCACCCCTTCAAGCAATACATATGGGCATTATTATCAGGAATTTAGAGCATGAAATCAATTTTTAAACGATCATTTTTCCTTATCACTTTCATTTTTATTTTTGCGGTTGGCTACATTCAAGCGAGTAATGGACCCTACCAATCAACGAAAAGTGAACATAACACAATATCTCAACCGGCTCAATCTTTAGAATTAACGGCCGTTAACCCGCAACTAGCTGTTGCCCCCTGGTTCGATGCAAACATCCAATTCCGTTTGCCGATCACAGTTGATGCCAATGGTTATGGGCGCAGTGAAAAACCAGTTGAAGTCGCGCTGAATTTCACCACAATACTAACAACGCTTGGCAGCAGCGGCACATTTACTGAGGATTCCTTGCGCGTTGTGGAAATCGACAATGGTGGGCAGGTTATCGACACGGCCGTTCCTTTTCAATTTGATGAGGATGCCGGCTTCGATGCCACAACCAACGCGGCGGGCACATTGATCTTTATGCTGATAGGCAGCACCCCAGATACGGCCGTACGCACCTACCATGTTTATTTCGACATCGCTGCCAATGGCCCCTTCACGCCAGTCGTGGTCGCGCCACAAGTCACCTTGACGACGGGGGTCTTGGATGCAGGTTTTGACAGTTATCAGATCGATACGGCCGTTGGCACCTACTTTTATCATACCCAAGGCGGCGCGCTTGCCAGCATGATTGACCTAGACGGCAATGATTGGATCGACTACAACAGCACGCCTGGCACCGGCGGCATCTTCCGTGGCATTCCAAACCCGGTTCATCCCACTGATGGCGGTTACTTTCATCCAGGAACACTAACCGCAAGCAGCACGGTCGTTAATGCGGGGCCGCTCAAAGTAACCGTTTTATCCACCGCCGCTAACAGCACCTGGGAAACTTTGTGGGAGTTTTTTCCCAACTATGCACGCAACAGCATGTTGACTGCCAGCAGTAACTACTATTTTCAATATGAAGGCGTGCCCGGCGGCACATTTGAACCGGCATCCGACTTTATCACCTGGGCAGACGGTACAATCACCCTGCTCCAAGATAACCGCAATCTCGACATTGCCAACGAAGAATGGCTCTATTTTGCTGATCCCACAATCGGCCGTTCCTTATACCTCAGCCACCACGAAGACGACAATTATGTTGATGGCTATTTTCCCTACACTGATGGTAACGGCTTTATGACGGTTTTTGGTTTTGGTCGTGAGGGTGGCACGCGCTATCTCAACTCAACACCCAACCATTTCACCATCGGCTTTGCTAACGACACAAACTATGCCACGATGGCTCCACTTGTGCGGGGTACTTACTTTGACTTATTGGTCACACCAGGAACGGCCGAAGTTCAACCCAACCTCATTCCCCCCTTAGCCCCTATTGCCAATGTCGTCCAAAATAGCAACGATTTTACTCTCACCTGGCCACAAATCATACTCGACATTGAGTCTAATCCGATCACAGTGCCATCATACGAGGTTTGGCGCAGCAGCCAGCCCTACTTCCAACCCGGCGACAGTGGCAGCCAACTGTTGGCGCTCGTGCCCGCCCCCAATGGCAGCGCAGATGTCAGTTATACAGACAGCAATGTAATTTATGGCTCCGGGAATGCTTATTACACAATACGCGCCAAAGCAGCGGCTGGCCAAACATCGACCGTATCACAATGGTGGAGTTGGATTGCCTATCTCATCGGTGATGAACCGCTCCCCACCCCTACAACCACATCCACACCGACAGTGTCTGCGTCACCGACCCCAACCGCAACGGCCACAGCTACGGCGACTGCAACACCATCACCAACAGCCACCGCCACCGCAACACCATCACCCACACCAACAGAGGAGCCGGGTTTGCCCACTGAACTGCTCATGTTTGACTGGAATGAAGTCGTATATCAATTGCATCATGGCTTCCCCTGGGATAACCCACCACCACCTGCACGCAATGGTGACTGGACAACACCGGTCAACTTTGCTCAAGGCACGCTCTATCACCGCGTTGAGATTTTTAGCATCCCAGTCAATCAAAATATGCGTGTGCAGTTATGTGTCTGGCAATATAACAACACACTTGAAAATTGCAGTTATGAAAAGTCGATCCTAGGCCAAGCAGGCACGGTAGAAACGTGGACACAAAATGTAGCAGATATGTGGAAACTTAATGGCAACGATATCGACTGGGTTAATCCACGCGACAGATATGGGGCACCCATTAAAAACAGCGCCGGTTTACCAGTCAGCGATTTAATTGGGTGGAATTGGAATGGAGAAGACCCAACAGATTGGTATCCGCTCAATATGCGCTTCACCGTCGTTGTTGTAGCTCCAGGGGAGACTTTTTCGGGGTGGGAAAATTACATCACGCCCTGATTTAGCAGAGTAAAAAGTTGAAAAGTTGCAATGTAGCAAGACATTTTGTTACATTGCAACTTTAAAACTTTGCCGCTTTCACACCTTATTAACGGCAAACGTGACATTTGTCTCATTGAAAAAAAGCGACAAATCACCATAATCCATCACTCTAGCCATTCAATAAAATAATCAAATATCGTAGGTAATTTATGCATAATCATATGAAATTACTGCTTGTGCTTTTGGGTCTTGTATTGGCTATCATCATTACAAGCCTTATCGGACCAGGCGGCTATGCGCAGGAAACGGCCGTTTCCACACAACCCAATAATCCAGAAACTATCACCTGGACGCATCTCTCAACTGCCAATGGCGACCTGCCTGTGCCGAGTGACAGCACACAGCAAACCGCCTCTCTCATTCTGGACATTGATCAAGATGGCATACAAGATTTTGTCATCGGCATCCGGCGTGTGCCCGGCCCCTCGCTTGTCTGGTATCAACGCACAGCAACAAGTTGGCAAAAATATGTCATCGAAAGCGACCCGCTTAACATAGAAGCCGGTGGTGCTTACCACGACATCGACAATGACGGTGACCTGGATATCGTCATGGGCGGCGACAGCGGCTTAAGCCAGATATGGTGGTGGGAAAACCCCTATCCAACATTTGATCCCAACGTGAATTGGACACGCCGCCTGATCAAAGATAGCGGCGGAACACAGCATCATGACCAGATGTTTGGTGACTTTGATGGCGACAATCAAGCCGAATTCGTTTTTTGGAACCAGGGGGCTGCCACGCTGTTCATCGCCGAAATCCCAACCGATCCCAAAACGACCCAACCGTGGCCCTATACACCGATTTATAGTTGGAGTGGTTGGCCACCATTAGAAGGATTTGCGCAAGCAGACATCAACGGCGACAACAAGATCGACATCATCGGCGGTGGTCGCTGGTTTGAACACACAGGCGGCACAAATTACACGGCGCATATTATTGATGACAGCCAACGTTTCACACGCGCCGCCGCCGGTCAATTAATCCCTGGCGGCACGCCCGAAATTGTTTTTGTGCCTGGCGATGTATCGGGCACTATGAAATGGTACGAATTCGTTAACGATAATTGGGTCAGCCATGATCTGTTTTTTGTTGACGATGGACATTCGCTCCAGATTGAAGACGTTGATCTAGATGGCAACCTGGATATTTTTGTGGCCGAAATGCGCGTGGATAGCACAAACCCAGATGCGGGCCTGTGGGTTTTGTATGGGGATGGCAGTGGTAATTTCACCACCGACACTGTCGCCAGCGGCTACGGCAACCATGAATCGCGTTTAGCCGATTTGGATGGGGATGGCGATCTGGATATCCTCGGCAAACCGTATAATTGGGACACGCCCCGGGTTGATATTTGGATCAACGAGTTAACTTGTGATATTGAGTTAGATCTGTGGCAGCGCCATGTCATTGATGCTGAACGGCCGTTGCGTGCCATTTACGCGCTCTCCGCCGATCTAAACGGCGATGATTTGGCCGATGTGGTCAGCGGTGGCTGGTGGTATCAAAATCCGGCCACACCCGGCGGCAGTTGGACCCGACAACCAATTGGCACACCCTTAAATAATGTGGCTGCACTGTATGATTTTGATGACGATGGCGATATTGACATCCTGGGCACGCAGGGCGAAGGCTCTGAATGGAACAGCAGTTTTGCCTGGGCACAAAATGACGGCGCTGGCAACTTCACCATTCTCACCAATATTAACAATGGCAGTGGCGACTTTTTGCAAGGGATTGCCGTCGCCGAATTTCAGTCCGGCGCGACAACCGAAGTGGGGCTTTCGTGGCACAGTTCGACACTAGGAACACAAATGCTCACCCTGCCCGCCGATCCCGTAAACAACACCTGGACGTGGCAGGAAATCTCCACAACTACACAAAATGAAGACTTGAGTGTGGCCGACATCGACGGCGACGGCGATGATGATTTGCTGCTCGGCACAATCTGGCTGCGCAACGAGGCCGCACCCGGTGCGCAAAGTTCTGGCCCCTGGACAGCGTTTACGCTGTTTAACACGACAGACAGCCCCGATCGTAATAAGTTAGCGGATATAAATGGCGACGGCCGTCTCGATGCCGT
>CAYGMR010000250.1:0-8635 GCA_964350725.1 uncultured Ardenticatenaceae bacterium
CTCCAGATTTCTGCCACAAATTTCACTAATTTACACGAATTTGGATGGTTTCAATACTTAAAATTCGTGCAATTCGTGGCGAAAGAAGCCTATAAGAACGAGTATACAAACGCTCTGCGCCCGCGGCCGTGTCTCCTGACCGTGCCGCAATTTCATCCCGCAGAACATTATTGAATGCACTTAGCTTTTGAAAGCCAAACCACAAATCCTCTTTTTTTGTCTCCATGCTCCTTGTGTCTTCTGTCGTAAATCATAAATCTATACGCAAACAGGCGCCCCGTGTTGCAAATTAGACCGTCTGACAGCAATTTGCCGTTGTTTCGACTTTCGTCTACAATTTCCGTTGCAATTATACAAATTCATACCCATTAATTCGACACTTTCTGGTCATAAAATTCCCAAATCCCAAGAGGTTGTTTATTAAATGAAAGAGTACAAAACCGCACAGATACGTAATATTGCCCTCGTTTCACATAACGGCGCAGGCAAAACAACACTTGTCGAACGCTTGTTGTTCAATACCAAAGTTTTGACGCGTATGGGCAGCGTCCAGGCTGGCAATGCAGCCATGGATTTTGAAGAGGAAGAGATCAACCGTAACAGCTCGCTGACGACAGCGATGGCTCCGATTGAATGGGGTGGATGCAAGTTAAACATCCTTGACACGCCCGGGTATATGGACTTTACCGGGGAAGTTAACAGTGCCCTCAAAGTTGCTGAAAATGCTGTTGTTCTCGTCGAGGCAGTTAGTGGTGTTGAAGTTGGAACCGAAATTGTTTGGCAAGCTGCAGAGCGCAACAATCGACCACGTTTGATTGTGGTCAATAAGATGGATCGCGACACAGTACGCAGCGCACGTGTTCTTGAAAGCATCAGCACACATCTAGATGGCAATTTTATAAAATTGCAGCTTCCGATAGGTGAGGGTGCCAGCTTTGAAGGTGTGATCGACCTGATCCACATGCAAGCTTATGTGGGTCCGAACTGCGAAAAAGGACCGATCCCGGATGCCCTTGCTGATGAGGCCGAAGAAGCACGCATGGAACTGGTTGAAGCTGCCGCTGAAGGTGACGATGCGTTGTTGGAAAAATACTTCGATGATGAAGAACTGACCGTGGATGAAATTTATAGCGGTATTAAAAGTGCCATGCGGGAAGGTGCTGTAACCCCCATTTTATTCTGCGCTGCGGAAGAGGGGTACGCTGTACAACCGCTGCTTGACACATTCGTGAAATTATTGCAAGCGCCAAACGAAACTACATTTACGGCCGTTAACGCCGCCGGTGAAGAAGAAACCTTTGATGTTAGTGATCAATCTCCTTTTGCTGCCTTAATTTTCAAAACTCGTGAAGATCCTTACGGAAAAACAAGCTATCTGCGTGTTTTCGGTGGCACTTTGGAATCAGATTCGCGCGTTTGGGACGTGCCATTAGAGGAAGAAGTACGTATTGGTACAATACATATTGTCACTGGCAAAGAAACGACGCCGATCCAGCGTTTGCATAGTGGCGATATTGGCAGTGTTGTCAAATTGGGAGATGCCGCTACAAATGACACCTTATGTGATCGAGGCAGGAAATTGCAGATCGCAGCGATTGAGCAGCCCGACCCGATTACTTCGGTTGCTATTCATCCGGTATCTCAGTCCGATGTGGCAAAATTGAGCAGTTCGCTAAATCGACTAACGGCTGAAGATCAGACCTTGCATTGGCATACCGAAAAAGCAACGCGTCAGACAATTTTATCTGGCATGGGTACGACCCATCTGGATATTTCAGTCAAAAAAGCGCATTCCAAATTTGGTGTGAATCTCGCTACAACAACACCGAAAGTCCCTTACCGGGAAACAATTACTAGGACGAATTCAGCGGATTATACGCATAAGAAACAATCTGGTGGCGCTGGACAATATGCGCGTGTATTCATTCGTGTTGAATCTGTCGATGATAACCTTGATTTTGAATTTGCTTCTGAAATTTTCGGTGGCGCAATTTCGCAACCGTTTGTTGCTGCCACTGAAAAAGGATGCCGCCAGGCGCTTGAAGAGGGTGTTTTGGCAGGCTACCCGGTTGTTGGTGTCAAAGCCATTGTCTATGATGGTAAAGAGCATCCAGTCGATTCCAAAGAAATCGCTTTCCAAACGGCTGGCCGCGAAGGCTTTAAGAAAGCCGTACGCGGAGCTGGTCCCGTGCTTTTAGAACCGACTTATGAAGTGACGGTGACCGTGCCGTCTGACAATATGGGTGATATTTTGGGTGACATGAACACCCGCCGCGCACGGGTGTTAGGCATGGATCAAGCTGGCACGAAGAGTATTGTCAAGGCGGAAGTACCGCTGGCCGAAATTCAACGCTATGCGGCTGATTTGCGCTCAATGACACAAGGGCGTGGTGTATTTAGCATGAAATTCTTGCATTACGGCCGTGTTCCTGCCCATATTTTGGATGACGTGGTTGCACGCCTGAAACGGGAAGAGGAAGAAGAACAACAAAACCATTAATTTTATTGGGTTATGATGAAATCTAAGGAGCGTGCTGGAAACGGTGCGCTCTTTTTGTTTTGTGGGGTGTTTCTAAAAGAAGGACTGAATCAAAAGAACCGAAGGATTGCACTGTGTCATTTCGAACGAAGCGAAGCGTAGCGAGAAATCCCATAAACGCTAGCCATGATAAATACCGTCGGGATTACTCGCTGCGGTCGGCAAGACATGGACAATCAAGACGAACAGTTAGCACAAAGGCCATGAAATTCAAGCAAGTGGCTTGTGATTTGGAAGTTGTATTGTGTACTCAACTGTTGTCCTAGTTCATGTGTTGTGCATTCATCAAATTCGATGACTTTGTTACATTGATTGCACACAAGGTGGTGGTGACTGCCTGCGTGTAAGAGTATGTAATGGGCGGCACCAGTTCCTTGGTAAATCGGCCGTATCAATCCTAGTTCACTTAATAAATCTAATGTGCGATAAACTGTCATGCGACCAATCTGGGGTATATTCTGCCGTACGCGGGTTGCTAGTTCATCTGCGCTGATGTGTCCGCCGCTGGCAATCAATGTTTCGATTATTGCGCAGCGTGCGGCGGTCAAGCGATGCCCATTTGCACTCAAAGTTTGTGTAAGAATTCTGTTTGGTTCGTTCATATGGTTTCCAAAATCAGACAAGTTTCCAAAAACCTGTCTGATTTCTCATCGCCAAACAACGCCCCGATTGGGCGCACATAAAAAGACCAGTGAAAATATGATTGTTGCTACCAATACAACGGCCCCACCAGAAGCCACATTCAAGTAAAACGATGCGTATAAGCCGACAACACCTGAAAAAGCGCCAATTGCAGAGGCGATTGCCATCATTGAAGGTAAACGGCGTGTGAGTAGGGAGGCGGTGGCGGCGGGGGTGACAAACATGGCCAACATCAGAGCGATGCCCACCACTTGTAAAGCGACCACAATCGTGATGGCGATCAAAACGAGTAAAAGGTAGCGCAAGAAGGTGGTTGGCAACCGTAATGTGACAGCCAAAACAGGATCAAAGGAGATGACGAGGAATTCTTTGTAGAAAAGGAAGACAGTCAGCAAAACGATTATGCCGAGTACGCCCGTTACCCACAAATCAGCCTGTGTCACCCCTAACAAATTACCAAATAAAAAGTGTGCGAGGTCAATTGTGTAATTGCCAGATGCCGACAGCATCGCTACGCCGAGAGCAAAAAGTCCTGCAAAAACAACGCCGATGGCGGTGTCCTCCTTCAAATCACCGCGATCCGTCAAAACGCCAATGCCAAGCGCCGTTAAAATGCCAAATACAAGTGCGCCAATTGCGAGCGGCCAACCGAGCAAGAAGGCGATCACCACACCGGGCAAAATGGTATGGGCGAGTGCATCCCCAAAAAAGGCCATGCCACGTAAAACGACAAATGTGCCAAGCACAGAACAGACAATGCCAACAATGATTGCCGCGATCAGCGCACGCACGATGAAGCTAAATTGCAAGGGTTCCCACAGCCATTCCATTTAGTTGTCCTCACCATGGTCACAACAATCATCGGCCAATAATAAGGCACCATCGTCGCTAACTTTGTGGACATGCCCACCATAACAGGCCAGCAGATTTTCACTTGTGAGTACGGCCGTTCCGGTTCCGAAGGCCACAATTTTACCATTTAACATCATCACTTTGTCAAAACGATCTGCCGCTAAATTCAAATCATGAGTCGCGACCAAAACAGTCACGCCATCTGCGCGTAATCCGTCCAGAACCGAGAAAATTGCATCCTGGCTAGGCAGGTCTAACCCAGTCAAGGGTTCATCGAGCAGTAATAACTCTGCCTCTTGTGCCAACGCCCGCGCAATAAAGACACGCTGCTGCTGTCCACCTGATAATTCGCCAATTTGTTTGTTGGCTAAATGGCTTGCATTGACACGCGCCAGACTTTGTTTGACTAGGTTCCAATCACGCCGACGCGGCCAGTGCAGCAATCCGATTTGGCCGACGCGCCCCATCATGACGACATCTTGTACGGTCACTGGAAATGACCAATCGATCTGGCTGCGTTGTGGCACATACGCTATGCAAATATGCCCCACTGGCCCGTGGCCATAAATTTGCACTTCGCCACTGCTTGGTTTAAGTGTGCCCACAATTAATTTGAGCAGGGTGCTTTTGCCAGCGCCATTTGGGCCGACAATCGCGATGCGTTCACCAGCATAGGCTTGGAAGGAAACATTTTCTAGCGCATATTGTGTGCCTCGGCTGGTTGTTTTGCCATTGCTGCCAGCTGCGTAGGCGACTGATACGGCTTGCATCTCTAGCGTGGCTGCGGCCGTTTCGTGGGAAATGCCACGATGCGTTATTTTGCGTACAATTTCTGTCATAGGTAAGTCGCTCAAATTCTTTTTGATACTTTGTATCAATTATAGACGAATGAACAAGGAGGACAACTTTTTAATCAAGCTCGTGTTATTGCAATAGTAAGAAAATTTACCAAATTTTTATGTAACATCTCAATATTTCGGGGTGTTGTAGGTCGGAATGGTATTCCGACTGCCGGATCATTTGCACTTTTAATTTTTGACTCGGTAATAAGCCAGCAGTTAAAACTGCGGTCTATAATTACAAAGTTCATGCGTGGTTCAGAGTCTGCATAATTTGTTTTACAATTGGAGACTACAGCGAATACTTCGACAAACTCAGCACAGGTTTAGGAAGGAACGAATTTACTCGACTGGTTTAATTCGTTTGTTCCCTAATTCGTTGTAGTCATTTGTAAAGATGAAAAGCACGTTATTGAATCATGCCAAAGTTCACCTTTGTGGACTAAAGACCCGTCGGTGGAAGTCGACTTTGTATTTGTAACCGTGAATTTATTCGCTGGGCAAATGATTACCGATCTAATTTCTTAATCTGCAATCAATCCGGCCTACATTTACCACAATTTTTTGAGGAGATACAAAAATAGGAGAAAAAATGAAAAAACGTCCTTTTGGTGTCACACTTTTAGCCATTCTAGCGGTATTTGCCGCTCTGCTCGCCTTTTGGCATGCGTTGCAATTGATGGGCTGGGCACCGTTTTCGATTGGTGATATTCAGTTCTTCAGCCCTAGTGTCAATATCTTTGGTGCGCTCATGTGGGTGCTGTTAGCAGCCATCTATATTTGGCTAGTGCGCAGGTTATGGAATGTTGATCCGCAAGGGTGGATGTTTCTGGTATTGATATCGATTCTTAACTTGATTATGGCTGGCATTTCAGTTATCGGTAATTCAAGTTTCCAGGCGCTGCTGCCGTCGATTGCATTTAATGGTTTGATCCTCATCTACTGCTTGCTGCCAGGCACAAAAGATGCTTTTGGCACCGCTTAAATGTTGTTAACAAACGGCCGTTTCTAAATAAAACCCTTGTGGGGAGGAAACGGCCGTTGCCCTCAAGGCGTTTGCATACGCGTTCTTATAGGCTTCTTTCGCCACGAATTGCACGGATTGCACGGATTGCACGAATTTTAAGCATTGAAACCATCCAAATTCGTGTAAATTAGTGAAATTTGTGGCAGAAATCTGGAGTATGCAAACGCCCTACTGTTACCCTTCGCCAAAATGCCAAACTGCACAATTCATGTTAAAATTCAACTTGGTAACGCATGATAATCAAGTAGCTAAACCTACCTGACAAATTTACGCACTTTTGCACAAATTCCCATAGTCAATCCCATTACCCAGGAGAACAGCATGAGTAACGATTTCATCTTTCGTGGATCGCTGAATGCAGTCGATCCCGAACTCAAACATATTCTTGATCTTGAAGATAAACGTCAAGATTCAACCATCATCCTTATCGCCTCAGAAAGCGAATCCCCCGAGGCCGTGCGCGAAGGCATGAGCAGTACATTTGCCAATGTCTACGCCGAAGGTTATCCGCGTGCAGGTTCGCGCCGTCAAACTGAAGCCGAAATCCTTGACACCAATATGGAACTAGCACGCTACCGCCGTTACAGCGACCCACGCTACTACAAAGGCGTCGAATATGCGGATGTACTCGAAGCATTGACACGGCGGCGGGCTGCACAACTCTTTGCTGCCAATGGCATTAGCCCCAACCAACTGTATGTAAATGTGCAGCCTCTAAGTGGCGCACCAGCTAACAGTGCCGTCTACACCGCCTTGCTGCAGCCGGGCGATACCATCATGGGACTCAATCTTAATGATGGCGGTCATCTTTCCCATGGCACAAAAATCAATCGTTCTGGAAAACATTATAATGGCGTCCCTTACTTTGTCGATCCGACAACAGAACTCCTCGATTATGACGCTATCGAAAAGCAAGCCCTCGAAGTTAAACCACGTATCATCGTGGCTGGTTTTTCTGCTTATCCTATGATTGTCGATTGGGAGCGGTTCCGCGCAATCGCTGACAAAGTAGGCGCATATTTTATGGCTGACATCGCCCACATCTCTGGCCTTGTCGCGTCTGGCATGCATCCCAGCCCGATCGGTATTGCGGATGTGGTCACGACGACAACGCACAAGAGCTTGTGTGGCCCGCGTGGCGCCATGATCATGACGCATAAACGTCTGTTAGCCGGCAAGATTGATCGCGCTGTTTTCCCTGGCGAACAAGGTGGCCCGCACCTGAATACAATGGCAGCGTTGGCGACGGCACTCAAGTTGGCCCAAAGCGAACAGTTCAAAGCGCTGCAGGCGCGTATTGTGGAGAATGCAGCCCGTCTTGCGCAGCAGTTGGAAGCGCATGGAATTCGCATCGTGGGGGGCGGCAGTGAAAATCATCTTTTACTGATTGATACCAAAAGTGTCACCTACAATGGCGAACATCTCTCTGGTGATATGGCTGCTCGCATCTTAGATGTGGCTGGCATCGTGGTTAATCGCAACACCATCCCTGGTGACAGAGGTGCGCTCAATCCTACTGGCCTGCGTCTGGGCACAGTTTGGGTGAGCCAACTTGGTTTTGGCAATGAAGAGATTGATTTATTGGCTGAAGCTATCGCCACTGTGCTACAAGGTTGCAAACCATATACCTACATGGCTCCCGGCGGCAAAATTGACCGACGTGCCAAGGTTGATTACCAGGCTTTATTACGCGGTCGCGCCATTGTACGCCAACTGCGTCATGTGCCTGAGCCCAAATCGGCTGGGCAGCTGATCCATGTGCGTGGCCCAGAAGCGACACAATTCCTCAATCATGCGCTTACCAGTGATGTGCTCGCTTTGGCAGATGAAGGCTCACAACGCACTCAATTATTCGCTGCTGATCTGAATTTGGAAGGGGTTGTTTATCGTGAAAACCCGACCTCTTACTTTTTGCGTTTTGCCGAATCAAAAAATGCGCAGGTTGCTGTCGAATGGCTGACCGCACTTTCGGATGGATATGTGGATTTTGGTGATATTTATGCCAAATTATCTGGGCCGGTTGTTGTGGTTGGCATGGGCAAAGGTATTGCTGACACGATTTTGAGTGTCGGTGATGTGTTGGATAATGTTTCTGGCGCGTTTGGAAAGTTGATGAAGCGGGATGAAGAAGCGGGTGAGGTTGAGGAAACGGCCGTTGTCGCTACCAAGCCATACTTCGTCGGTTGCGAGCAATTTGATGCAGGCGATCCCTTACCCGCCTTCACTTGGGAAGAACCCGCAGATCCGCCGCTCAAACGCACGTCCCTTTTTGAAACGCATAAAGCGTTGGGCGGCCGTGTGATTCCCTTTGCCGGTTACGAAATGCCGGTTTGGTACACCTCTGTCAGTGAAGAACATGCAGCTGTGCGTGAAGCGGCTGGTTTGTTTGATGCCACCCACATGGGCACATTTGAAGTCAGCGGCCCCCACGCCTTGGAATTTTTAGAAACTGTCACCACCAATGATGTTTCGACTTTGGCAGTTGGGCGGTCTCACTACACCTATTTCCTCTTGCCCACTGGTGAAGTTGTCGATGATTTGATGATTTACCGGCGCGGCCCTAATAATTATATGTTGGTGGTGAATGCCTCCAATAACGACAAGGATTGGGCGTGGTTGAATGCTGTCAATGCGGGTGAGGTGTTGATTGATGAGAAACGGCCGTTTGCCAAAATCCAACACCCCGTCACCCTGCGCGACCTGCGTGATCCCGCCCACGGCGATGACTGCCGTGTC
>CAYGMR010000251.1:0-8620 GCA_964350725.1 uncultured Ardenticatenaceae bacterium
GGCGGCGCCGATGGCCTCAACATCCTTGTGCCGCATGGTGACGACAGCTACTACACACGCCGACCGACGATTGGCATTCCACGACCAGATGATAACAGCAGCAACGGCCGTAGCATCGATCTCGACGGTTTTTTTGGCCTGCACCCAGCCTTAGCTCCCTTATCGGACATCTACACAGCAGGCGACATCAGCTTTGTGCATGCCACCGGCACACCCGATGAAACCCGCTCCCACTTTGAAGCCATGGATTTGATGGAGCGTGGCGCCACCGAAAATGGCGATTATACCGGCTGGCTGGCACGCCATCTGACCTTGTTGGACACGGGCAACACCTCCGCCTTGCGTGCCGTCGGCATCGGCGACATGCTGCCTGCTGCGCTGACAGGCGCTGTCACAGCCACCGCTTTGCAGTCGATCGGCTCCTTCCACCTGCTGGGCAACGACGCCAAAGCGACTGAAATGCAATCCCTCTTACAAACACTTTATCGCCAGGACGACAGTTTGTTAACGGCCGTTGCTGAACAAACTTTCGCTGCGATTGATGTGTTGAGCCAAATGGACAGCGAGAATTATCAAGTAAACGGCCGTGCCTACCCTGAACAAGATTTCGGCCAGGCATTGCGCATGGTCGCGCAGCTCATTCGTGCCGATGTCGGTATGGAAGTCGCTTGCATCGATTTGGGCGGCTGGGACACCCATGTTGCGCAAGGCGGTGCTGAAGGCATCATGGCGCGAAATCTGGCCCAGTTAGGCGCAGGCTTAGCCGCATTTTACGAAGATTTGCAAGCAATGATGGGAAATGTGACAGTTGTGGTGATGTCCGAATTCGGCCGTCGCGCCCAAGAAAACGGCGGCCTAGGTACGGATCACGGGCATGGCAATATGATGATGGTGATGGGTGGCGGCATCAACGGCCAACAAGTTTTTGCGGACTGGCCGGGCCTCGCCACCGACCAACTTGTCGGCCCCGGCGACCTGGCCATCACCACCGACTACCGCGACGTCTTGGGTGAAATCATCTATAAACGACTCGGCAATTCGCAATTAGACCTGATTTTTCCAGGCTACACAATGAATGAATTGGACATTGCCCAAGCAAGAAGTTAATCTGGATTATGAATTTTGCCCAATCCGCGTTTCGTTCTAGCCGTGTCATGTCAATCATAAAACCTGACAACTCTTCCCTGGTGAAATAAAAAGCGCCAATGTCCCGCTACATGTAGTCTGATTATTGTACTTGCAAAGCTGCCATTTTATGGAAAAATCCTATTATGGCAGCAACGGTCGTTTCAAAAACAGTCAATCCAATAGGTAAAGCACATATCAAACTACGCCTACGCCTGCCGCTCATTTGGTTAGGTGTTCTATTGTTTGCTGCCTTTTTCCTGCCAGATCGGGTGTGGAACACATTATTAATTGGCATTGGCGGCCTCTTTATCGTCGCTTATGCCTGGGTCTGGCAGTTTGCCAAAGGTTTACACGCCCAACGCCGTCTACGTTTTGGGTGGGTAGCCGTCGGCGATCATCTGCAAGAAGAATTTTCGCTCCGCAACGACGCTGAACTGCCGGCCCTCTGGGTTGAAATCGAAGATCAGTCGAATGTACCGGGCTATTCAGTCACCATTGTGCAAAGCCTGGGAACTCACCAAACTATCGGCTGGCGCAAAACGGCCGTTTGCATCCAACGCGGTCAATTCACCCTCGGACCCTGGTCAATCCGCAGCGGCGATCCTTTTGGTATCTTCGAAGTAACGCGCCACTATCCTGTCAGCCGCGAAATCATCATTCATCCACCCATCCATGGCCACTTATCGATTCCATTGCCAGTCGGGCAAAGCAACGGCCGTGTGCGTGCACGGCAACGCGCCCTGCAAGCAACAGTCAATGCTGCCAGCGTACGCCAATATATGCCCAATGATCCCATGCACCACATCCATTGGCGCACCAGCGCCCGTCAGGGAGAACTGTTTGTACGCCAGTTTGACCTCGATGCGGCGGGCGACATCTGGATTTTGTTGGATATGCAAACGGCCGTTCAACTGGGCAAAGATGCTGATGGCACAGAAGAACACGCTGTCATACTGGCGGCTTCCCTATCCGCCCGTGCCATTCGCCAAAACAGACCCGTGGGCATCGTCACCTATGGTCGGCAGCCACAAGTCTTGCCACCGGGTCAAGGGCAAGGGCATCTATGGAAAATATTACGGTCGCTGGCGCTTGTCCATGCAGATGGCACAACCGATCTGGGCACAGCTTTGCGCGACCTCAACCGCATCTCACAAAAAGGAGCTGCCGCCATTATCATCACCCCCAATGGCACATTCGACTGGCTGCCACAGCTATTTTCGTTGGCACAAAAGGGCATTCAAAGCAATGTGACCTTGTTAGACAGAGCCAGTTTTGGGGGTGTAGGCAAAAGCGAACAGTTACGCAGCGCAATACGTCAATTGGGATTCAGTGCAAATATCATACACTGTGGCGAAGTCGGCCAACCTTTAACTACGCAGGCACAACGTGGTGTGTGGGAGTTTAAGGTCACAGCAATGGGCAAGGCGATTCCTGTGCGCAAACCGAGCGATTTATGATACTTGAAGCTGGTATGTGGGCCTATAAGCGTTACCGGCCACGTGAGGGCTGGTTGTCGCTTGTCTTGGTTTTTTCAGCAATTATTTGTGTGATCATGGCGATTGCTGAGATTGGCTGGGTGCCAGAAGATGCAGTTGTGGTTCCTGCAGCGGTGCTCGGCCTATTATTTGGTGTTGGTTTGGCGAAACGGCCGTTGTCCACTTGGGCCGCCTGGATATTCATTACGCTCTATGGCTTGCTGATCGTTTTCCTCACACTTGGCAAGCTATGGCCGCCTGTGCATCTGTTAATTGGTCGTTGGGCTGAACTGCGCCAGTTTTGGCTTCAACAGGGCACGCTTTTTTTAGAACGGATAGCCAGTTGGGTTGAAACAGTCGCTAGCGGTGGCAGCAGCGCTGAAACAATCATCTTTGCCGCAATTTTAGGCTTGGCAGTATGGTTTTTGGCTGCATATATTGGCTGGAGCACGTTTCGTCAGCAACGGCCGTTACTGGGATTAACCCTGATGGGCATTCTCCTCGGATTAAACGTCTATTTTGGGCAAGGCTCCATCTATTGGATCCCAATTTTTGTCGGCATTGCCGTTATCGCAGCCGCTGTACTAAATTTCGCCAATCTTGAACAAAAATGGCAAACAAAAAATGTGGATTATTCACGTGAAATCCGCAACGAGTTAATTTTATATGCCAGTGTAATCGGTATCACTTTATTGGCGCTGGCTCTGCTTTTACCGGGCATTAGCATCAGCAAATTCGCGCAAAATTTCCTGGCGCAGCCAGCAGTCGGTGCCGCCGAAGATTCATTGGCACGTGCTTTTGCTGGGGTGCGCCAACCACTCAAAGCGGTTGCACCAGGTGCGCCAGGTGGCAGCGGCAGTATGCCCCGTTCGTTTTTGTTAGGCAACGCGCCCGAACTCTCTGAAACGATCGTGATGACAGCCAAAACTCAGATAATTGAGGGGGATGCAGCGGCAGTGTTCGTAAACGGCCGTCATTGGCGCGCCCTCAGCTATGAAATTTATACCGGGCGCGGGTGGACATTGAGCGACGAGCGTTTAGAGAAATTACGCCCCTTTGAAGCCATTCCCCTGCCAGCCGCAGAAGCACAGGCAACCATCAACCAGGATGTCGATTGGCTTTATGACAAACGTGCCACCCGCTACACACTCGGCCAGCCGATGCAGTTTAATCAAGCCATCGTCACAAGTTGGCGCGGCTTAGACGATTTTGTACGCGTGCGTAGTGAAGCTGGCCAACAATACGCCGCCTTGACGCGGGTTTCCACAGCCACTGCGGACGATCTACGCAGTAGTTCTATTTCTGACGTTCCTCCAGTTCTGATTTCTCGCTACACGAAGCTGCCTGATAATTTACCAAAGCGCGTCACGGAACTGGCAGCAGAAATTGGGGCCGATTTACCGACAGCCTATGATCAAGCATTCGCCATCGAACAATTTTTACGGCAGTATGAATACAGCCTCGACCTGGACCCACCGCCCACAGACGTTGACCTTGTCGATTATTTTCTGTTCGATTTGCAAAAAGGGTATTGTGATTATTATGCCTCGGCGATGGTCGTTTTGGCACGCAGCCTGGGTTTGCCAGCGCGCATGGCCACAGGTTTTTTAGCACAACCGGTCGATGATAATGGCCTACAAACGATTCGCCAAATCCACGCCCATTCATGGGCTGAAATATACTTTGAACCCTATGGCTGGATCGAATTTGAGCCAACGGCCGCTTTCGTCACACCTCATAATCCACCACCAGATTTTATCAGCGGCGCCGATCAATATATCCCCGCTGAAAGCGCTTACGCAGCGCCTCCCATCCCAGAGCGTGCGCCGCAAAAACCGCTGCCGTGGACACAAATGTTCATCGTTTTGGGTTTGTTTGTAGGTTTTCTTTTGATCTGGTGGCGACAGCGCAGCAAACGAACAGATTTGGATGCTGTGCAATGGGCATACGGCCGTTTCCAGAACAACGCCGTTCACTTGGGACAAATCCCGCAGGCTGGCCAGACTCCACATGAATTCAACCAACAATTCTTGGCTTATCTGGACAAATTGGCACAACAACCCTATCTGCAATCTACAGCCAATGCCCTGAAAAACCCGGTGAATAAACTGACTGCAAAATTTGCCGCCCGGCAATATGGTCCAGAAAAAATGAGTGGAGGTGAAAATCCCAAAACAATCTGGCAGCAGTTGAAACGGCCGTTGCGCAAATTACGTCTCCTCAAACGCATACGTCTTATAAAATAAACACCCATGCCAATCGGACTGTGAAGGTCACCCGGCCCCGCGACCACGAAGGCTTTTGCATACTCCAGATTTCTGCCACAAATTTCACTAATTTACACGAATTTGGATGGTTTCAATGCTTAAAATTCGTGCAATTCGTGGCAAAAGAAGCCTATAAGAACGAGGATGCAAACGCCCTGACGCGCCCCCCCACAAAGTTGCCCGGCAGCCGATTTTTTAGTAAGCTACTATCGATCGTATCATAATTCTCTACTGGAGATCACAAATGCCTGTCAGCCCGCAAATTACCTACCCAGGTGTCTATGTTCAAGAAGTGTCAAGTGGCGCGCACACGATTACGGCCGTTCCCACCGCCATCACTGTTTTTATCGGCCGTACCTTGCGCGGTCCCGTCAATGAGCCCACCCACATCACCAGTTATCGTCAATTTTTGACGCTATTTGGCGGCTTGTTTATAGAAAGCGAAATGGCCTATGCCATCAATGATTTTTTCTTAAACGGCGGTCAACAAGCGATCATCCTGCGCCTGTATAATCCGCCTAAACCTGACAAAAAAGATGGGCTTGCAGTGTCAAGTGTACTCAATTTGGTGGCAGCTAATCCTGGGGCCTGGGGAAACCAGCTAGAGGTCAACGTCGATCGACAAGACATCACGGCTAAAGTGGCACAGCATTTTAACGTGCCCGACATCACAGATCTTTTTAATCTCACGATAAAAAACACAAGTAATAATGGTCAAATTGAACGCTTTACCAACCTAACCATTCAACCCATTGAGGGCAGACCCACATTGGCGCAAGTGCTGGAACAACAATCTTCACTTGTCCGCATCCGAACTAATCCAAACGCGTCAACCACAGTGCCAGCCGAAAATAAAATCTTTAAATTTGTGGGCGGGCAAGATAGCCAACCATTACAAGCAAACCATTTCCTGGGCAAAAAAGAGCAAAAGACAGGCTTGTTTGCGCTCGATTCGGTTGATATTTTCAATCTGATGTGTATTCCACCAGACCAACGAGGTGCAGATATTGACACGGCCGTTTATAAAGCCGCCCTGAATTATTGTCACGATCGACGCGCATTCCTGATTATTGATCCACCAATTGCTTGGGGGATGCACAAGGAAACGGCCGTTGACAAAGCGATCGATGGATTTAACAATTCAAGTTTTGCAGCAGAAAGTCCCGCAGCACGCAATGGTGCCATCTATTTTCCACGCGTGATTAAAGCGGACCCCTTGCAAAATTACAAAACAGATACGTTTGCGCCCAGTGGTATAATCGCGGGAATCATGGCAACCACCGATGCGTCTAGAGGTGTTTGGAAGGCACCAGCCGGCACAGAAGCAATGTTAAATGGCATTCAAGGACTGCAGGTAAATTTGGATGATGTTGACAACGGCCGTCTCTCTCCATTAGGGATAAATTGTTTACGCAATTTTCAAGATGATGGCAATGTTGTTTGGGGAGCACGTACATTACGTGGCGCTGACCAATATGCAGATGATTACAAATATATTCCTGTGCGACGTTTACTGTTAATGATTGAGAAAACACTCTATCGCGACACCCAATGGGCCGTTTTTGAGCCGAACGACGAACCGCTATGGGCACAATTACGCTTAAATGTGGGGGCTTTTATGAACGATTTATTCCGTCAGGGCGCGTTCCAAGGACAATCCCCTAAAGATGCTTACTTCGTTCATTGTGATAGTACAACAACCACGCCAAGTGACATCAACAAAGGGATCGTCAATATTATGGTTGGATTTGCGCCACTAAAACCGGCAGATTTTATGGCGCTTTATATCCAGCAAAAAGCCGGCAATACACAGATGTTGTAGAACCAATCGAACCCAAATTTGGTTAATAAATATTGACAAGCCGTTAAGCTAAAGCATACAATTCTGACATGCAGAATGTTAGAACATATGTTTTTGTAGGCATAATTTGTCTGTTTTCATTGACAAGTTGCATTTCGGCACTGAACGCCAATTCGACACCAACGATTGAACAATTTGCCCCTGCTGTGACACAAGTGCCTGCCACAACGGCCGTTACCCTCACAGAAACGGCCGTTGCCACCCCAATCCCATCGTCCACCAACACAGGCCATATCCCGCCCGATGACCCCAATATTCGTTACACAGGCCGCTTCGACTTCAGCGATCCGCAACGGCCGTCTTTCGATTGGCCCGCCACAACCATCGAAGCCACCTTCACCGGCCCTAGTTTGACCTTGTTATTAACCGACAACGGCAACCTCTACAACGTGTACATTGATGATCAATTCTCCATTTTACAAACAGATAGTGGACAACAAAGCTATCCCCTTGCCCAAAATTTAAGTGCTGGCAACCACACA
The DNA here is from genome assembly GCA_964350725.1 of uncultured Ardenticatenaceae bacterium. Lineage (GTDB taxonomy): Bacteria > Chloroflexota > Anaerolineae > Promineifilales > Promineifilaceae > JAACFF01. Next base: position 7,214 of record CAYGMR010000251.1, read on the forward strand.
GTGCGTTTAGTCAAACGCACCGAACCATTCGAAGGCAGCATCAGCACATTTTTAGGTTTTGAACTCGAAGCTGGCCATGGCCTCACTTCGCTGCCGCCAGCCCCCCAACGTCACATCGAAATCATCGGCGACTCCATCACCGCCGGTTATGGCAATGAAGGCAGTTCCCCCACCTGCAACTTCAGTTTAAGCACACAGAACGCCGAAAACACCTACGGAGCGATGGTCGCCCGCCAACTCAATGCCAGCTACACCATCATCGCCGATTCTGGCCTGGGCGTGGTGCGCAACTACAATGCCAACGACCGCTTCTCACAAGGCACCATGTTTACGCAGTTCAAACGCACGCTGGGCGCCCGTCCCTCCGAAGATTACGCATTTGACCAACAGCCGGACGCGGTCATTATCAACCTCGGCACCAATGATTTTTCGACCACGCCGCAGCCACACAGCGAAGTTTTTTTACAAGGTTACACAGAACTAATCGGCTTTATTCGCGCCCACTATCCAGACACCCACATTTTTGCCGTCGGCGGCCCGATTATGCTTGACCCGGCTGAGGCCACCATTCAATCGGCCGTCGAACAGATGCGGCGGGTTTTGGAGGATAACCGCGTGCATTATGTGGGTATTGAGAATAATTTGGTGTTAACGGCCGTTGACTACGGCTGTGATTGGCATCCCAACGTCTCCGGCCAACAAAAAATAGCAGACCAACTCACCCCCACCATCGCTCAAACGCTCAATTGGTAAAAAGAAAACCCACCGAATGAATTCGGCATCTGCAAGAGTAAACCGTTGCAACAGGTTGAAATGCACCCAGTGGAACGTGTTTCAATACGTTTTTTTTATCAGACTGTGAATTCATTCACGGTCTATTCATCATACCCTAAAATCGTGACCGTACTGTCGTTGGTGTTGGAGACATACACCCAGCCGTTGTTGGGATTGACACCAATGCCATATGGATACCAGCCAACCTCAATCGTCGCAATTGTTTCCGTGCCATTGATTACCGAAACTGTGTCATCATAGAAGTTGGCTACATATACATTGCCAGTCAGTGGATCGATAGCCATTTTATTCGGCCCGGAACCCAAAGGAGCTGTTCCTATAATTTCTAATTCGTCGCGGACGGAACGTACCACGACCGCCTTTCTAGCAATAAAATCAACCACGTACACATCCCCGGTCACTGGATGAACTTGCATATTATTGACTGAACCGCCTTGCTGCCACACGTTCAATATATCAATAAGTTTACCATTGCGATAATGGTGTAAAAAGCTGTCTGTGCTCAAGATAAACATATCACCAGATTGAGGATTAACATCCATTGCCAATACCCCTATGTACTCCCCGTCGCCTATACTTAATTCACCAATTTTTTCCATACCATGTACCACG
>CAYGMR010000252.1:0-8589 GCA_964350725.1 uncultured Ardenticatenaceae bacterium
GTTTGCTGCCGTTAGCGCATTCCCGAATTGTGTCAAAAGGGCAGCGCTGTTCATGCTACTAAGCGGCGCAAAATTAGAGAAATCTACTGTGACTGTCGCTGTCGAGGCGTAGTTGTAGGCATCTGGAGGATATTGCAGAGTGAGCTGTTGACGTAGGGGCAGGCCATCGGCACCTACCCATAATTCGCCCTGACCGCTCATGCCGACATAGGCACGCGGCAGTTCCAGGCCAACGCCAGCGGGCAGACCTTCGCTGCGCGCTTGTTCCAACATCTGTGTTCGCATCCCTTCTGCCAGGCGACGGCCGTTGATATCATAGGTGTAACGGGTGACTTCAACGGCCCCCAAAACCGTGTCCTGGATTTGTGGTTCATGACGGACTACATTCTCGGCGGCCTGACCGTAAGCCATAAAGTCACCATCCGGGGCAAAGAGGCCGGTAAAATCAGGAATCTCTTCCCAGGTGCCGCCACCCTGACGCGCAACGGCCGTTGCGCCCTCGACTTTGATCTCGATACCGGAATCGGGGATGAGCACGCTGCCGCCACTGGGCCAGAGGGTCAGGTGCAGCGCCTCTTTGTTGAGGTCAGTTTCACCTTCCATGTAGATGGTTGTGCTTTTGCTTGTGCGTCCGGCATTGGTGACAGATGGCTGGGGGGAACTTGTCTGCGTGACTTCGGCGCTATAACGGTATGCGCCAGATTGACGCACGCGCTCCCAAATAGTTTGTAATTCATTTTGAGCGGGTTCTGCTGCTTGCAGGATGGTCACGCTCATGATGAAGACAAAAATTCCAACAACAAGCGCTACAGGGAGTAAAAACGAACGGTTTTTGGGTAACATGGCTTTCTCCTATCTTTCCTAAAAAAAGCACCTTTTCAGTAATATAGATGCTTGTAAAAGCATCAGGCTGTTCCAATAAACCGGCTCCCAGTTTGAAGTTGTTAGTAACGATCATTATTGAAGTATGACGGCCGTTGCTTACAATGCCTGTCACAGTTTTCGTCGTTTGACTTTTTACGGCAACTGTCTATAGTTGATGATGTCGAAGACCCATTTTCAAAAGTTCTGCTGAATCACAAACTGCTTCAATAACAACCTAGAATGGCTCATGTCTATAAAAAGTAAAAGCTTGTTATATTTGGCTATCATCAGCTTAATACAAGGATCAAACTTTATAACGATTCAGATTTCTGAAGAGACAATTTCGCCCCTCACTTTAGTGACATTGCGTTCAATTTTAAGTGCACTCATTCTGATCGCGATTTTAGCTTATCGCAAACAAAGGTTGCCTCCTCTTGGCAGACAATGGCTGCCGTTTGTTTTTCTGGGTCTCGTGAATATGTTGCTTGTGTCAAGTTTAGAAAACTATGCTGAAACCCGAATTTCGGCAGGCCTTACGGCCGTCCTGATCAGTACCGTGCCCATTTTTACAGTCATTGTCGCTCATTTTTGGGAAGCTGAACCACTAACTAGGGATCGAGTCCTGGGCATCATCATTGGCTTTATCGGAACCGCCATTGTCCTGATACCGGGACTGCGTGGCATTTCTGATAGCGATTTGATTGGCACTACGGCCGTCTTACTGGCTTCCTTCGCTACAGCAGTAGCATACGTTTACACAGATGTTTATCTCAAGCATGTGGACTCCTTGACTATTGTTAGTGGGATGATGATATGTGCATCTTTCTTTGGCATACCTATCACATTCATTGTCGAAAAACCATTGGAATTACAACCATCGTTGGAAAGTGTTTTAGTAACAATTTTTGCCACTGTTATAGGTATCATTGCGCTGCTTTTATATTTCTGGCTAATCAAAATGAGGAGCCCTACATTTGCCTCATTATCGAATTTTACAGTGCCACCCGTCGCGCTGATATTGGGCGCTATTCTTTTTGGAACACCTATATATTTGGCAACCATTATCGGTATATCCGTTATCCTGCTCTGTATCGCTATTATGAACGGATATCTCGATAATATTCTGGATCGGTCTAAGAATCCTTAGTTACCAGCAGGAATGTTACGCTCAGCCGAAGTAATCTCCAGCTTCCAATTTTCTATCGGTGTGTCTTCCAAATTGAGATGACTGCTGATGTAGTGCAGCCGTTGGGCGTTGGGCCCAGCGGCCGTTGTGAAACGCTCCATCAGATAGAATGGTGGAATCGATTGGTAGTAAAGAGCCACCTCCACCGTACCACCCGCCAGCGCCTCTTGTGGTAGGTCTACCTGGTAGGTGATTGTGTCAGAGCCTGTGCCATCCAGAAATGCCGAATCGTCAAGTACATCCCCTTTGGGCGTGGTCGCCTGCACAAAGCGCGGCCCCCATGTGGGGTCTTGCGCAAAGCCAGGGGGGCCTTCTGGTGTCCAGCCTATTGGCAGCAGACGGTTATCCTTCACCGTTGTCGCTTGAGCCACAAAGCTAGTGGTGAACATGTTCTCCGGATTTTTGACCAATTCCTGGTAGATTTGAACTTGATCTTCACTCGTGATGGTTTGGTAGTGGGGCTCGTAGGCTTGCTCACATTGGGCGCTGTCGGCTGCACATTCGTCAGGGTTGAGCACAGTCATAAACTCAGAGGGTAGCGGAGCGCCGTTGCCGTCTACAATAACGCCCAGGTCATTGGACCGGCCGGAGGCCCACAGTACCATATTGTGGGCATCGCGTACCTGAAATTCCAGGAAGGCGCGGCGGAAACCAACGCCTGACGGGAAACGATGGCCGGTTTGATTGGTGACAGTGACATCCACTGTCAATTGGCCATCTGCGTAGGCGACATTTTCGATGGTGACAACGGCCGTTTCTTCCTTGGCTAGGCGGTTGCTCTCCGCGATAGCCGTGGGCAGCCCATTATCCGAACCCGTCATGTAATCCGTCTTGCGCACCCCCAGAATATTATCGAACTGGTTAAACATCTCCAGACCAAAAATGTTGATGCCCAACAATGTATGGCGGCTAAAATCTTCGCGAATAGGAACCGTAATCTCGGCCTCAGGTGCGCGGTGGTCAGATTCAGGATAAGTTTGATCCTGAATATTGGCGATACGAAAATCCAGATCATCGCCATGATAGTCACCGGTCATGTGGCAATCCTGGCAAGTTTGTGGATTTGCACCCACGCCGAATTCGTCCTGATAGGCGCTGTTTTGCCATTCCAGATAGGTGGTCTGCTCGAAATCGCTGCCCACCTGATTGCCTGCTTCGTCATAGACGGGCAGGTAAATGGTATGGCAGCTGCCACACAGTTTGGATGTTTGGATAAATTCGCTGTAAACCGGCTGCATCCCCAATGAAGATTCCATCGGCAGGGTGACAGGCTCTTCAAAGGGGCCAAAGATACGGCTGATGCCTGGCTCTTCGGCGCCAGGTTCAGAAAGGTCAAACTGGCCGGTGAATACATCTTGCAGGGGTTTGCCTTCATCTACGATCTGATGGCAAACCGTGCAGGAGATGCCATCGCGTGCCAGCGAGGCATATTTATGATTGGGATCATCTGGGTTGGTCACCTGGATAATATCTTGGGTGAAGAACTCACCTGCGTCGTCGATGTGGAACTGGCGCTGGCCCATGACACCGTGGCAGCGGAAGCAGAGATTTTGAATCGTTTCTGGCAGGTCGCCGCTGTCATGGATGTTGATTTCGCTCTCTAATTGGGCGAAGAAGATGGGATCACGCCCGGCCAGCCCCATCATCGACCAGTTCCATTCGCCGTAGGGTGACAGATTGATCAATTCATGGTCTTCATTGGCCGGGATGATCATATTGGGGCCAAAGGGCAGTGCCTGTCCATCGTGGCAGGAGAGGCATTGATCGGATGTGAGGAATTGACCAGGGCCGTCCGGGCCAGCAATTACATGGTCGTAGGTGACTGGCGGAATGGCGATCACGTCCTCTGGTGCGACCGGGGCAATGCTGTCGAACAGGGCTACAAATTCAGGGTTAATGTCACGGCCGGGTTTGCTGGCAGCCAAGGCGGCGGCGTCGGGGCCGGCGGCCAGGTCTGCATGCGATTGACCGTCATCGTCTTCTGCGTCTGGCTGCGGTATCCAGGAGTCATCGACGCGATAAGAAACGGGATCGCCCGCTTCACCTTCAATATTGCGCAGTGCGGCGAAGGTAAACATATCTTCAGTCGAGGCGTGGCAGCGCACACAATATTGGCCAAAACCGGCATTGGGATAATCATACGGGTACTCGTTGTTGTCTACCGCCCCGCCTGTGCCGTGATACCCCCAAAACCAACCATCTTTGGAGGCGTTTTGATCGCGAACCATGAACGTCCACATGCCGAGTTGGTCATTAACTTCTGTATCGTCCAACCCTGCATAACGAGCGGCCGGTGGCGGATACATCTCTTTGATGATCATAGCACCATCGGGGATGTCGCCTTCACGGCCGTTTTTAAGCCACGCATACAGTTCAGGTGAATAGAAGATGCGTACAGCTGGATGGGTGCCATAGTAGACACCATCGATGTATGCGCCGGTATCGCGCACACGTTTGTCTCTCGCCCAGCCCATTTCCTGGTACGTTTTACTTTCCAGGAAGCCATAAAGCACAGCTTCATAATCATGCAAGGCCATACTGCTCGGTAAGGGCAGCCCAGACTCTGCGGTTGTATCGGGTTGGGCTGCCAGGGGATCGGCCGTACAGCTCGTGACAGCCAATAGGAAGACAATCAAAACCATGCTGCCAACCAGCCATTTCATAAATAATTTGTTCATGTGCTTTTCTCCACAGCGAGATAGGTTCAATCTCAAAGAGTGAACCTATTTGTACGACATCATTCTTCTTCGGGTTCGGGTGTTGCTAGTGGATTGGCAAATAGGATGCCCCACACAAAATCTGTCTGCAACGCCTCGAGGGAGGGCGAGGAGGAACTGGAATAAAACCAATCAGGATCAGGAACCCCTACAGAGCCTTGTGCGTAACCATCTTCCCCCAACTGTGACATAAAGACACCTAGAGGGGCGGTGCCCTCGGCACCAACTGCGGCGCGACTGTGGCAAGTCATACAGGATGAGCTGTTAAGGAAGCCGGCCTCAGTTACTGAGTTGCCGACCATCGTTTCGCGGCCGGTTGTGTCGGTAAAGTTGGTTTGACTTCCTTTGAGTCTGTAACTCAGCCAGCCGCTGTCAGTGGGGCTGGGCAACAGATCCGCTTGTTCTGTTGATCCAATTTCCAAATCATTGAAGATGTCAGCCAGCGATGGACTTATCTCACCATCTGGATATTGTTTGCCAGGGTCAAAAATGGTGGAAGGAATCAACAAATCATCGCTGCGCGTATGTGGTGCTGTGAAGTTTCTGAACTGATTATCGGCGACCTCATCGGGCGCAAAATAACCGAACGAATCATTACAACCAGTGATGTCACAGCGCCCCGGATTATTGACATGCTCAAAAGTCGCCCATACCCAATCAGGGATATCTTTGGAGGATATATGGAAAGCCACCAGGTAATGTAGTCCCGTTTCCAAAACGGTCCCATTGTTATCGGTTACGGGAGAGTCGATCTCCATTGTGATGTACGGGTTTTCGGGATCATCTGCTAAGCCAAGCTCGGCCGCCTGATCTTCATGCAGCCAATTGGACTTGATCATGATGGAATCAATGGGGAAGTCGATCTTGACCAGTTCGGCCGTTGCGTTGCGCTGCTGGTAAGGGGCGTGACTGCTGAGATTGGCCTCGCTGCGGGCAAAAACTTCAGCCAATCCATTGGTGTTATAGAGATTGTTATCAAAGATGTAGCGGAACATGGGTTCATTACGAAAGACTAATTCAGCCATTTCCTGACGAATGACGCGCCCTGTATCCAGATCGCGTGTGACGGAACTGGAGAAATGAGCGTCCTGTGCGATGGCCGGCGGGTTAGACTCGAGGATAAATGGATCGGCTCCAGCGGCTAGATGTTCTCCAGGGAAATAGGGGCAGTTTACAGCGGGGTTTTCTGCGTCATCATACCCGGGATTTTCAAGGCTGCCTGGCGTACAACATGCTGAGCGATCTTCGGCGTCGGCCTGGCACAGGGGCAACGGATTCTCCGGCCAGGCATATTGATCGGCCGCCCAATTTACCCAAAACTCATCGTTTACTGCTTCGATAAAAAGTTTCCAGGAGAAAGCATCGGGACAGGATATCGCGGGATTCGTGATACGCTCGTCAAATTCAAGTGCACCATCTACAACAGCCAGGCCACATTCGTCAGCGTCTTGTACTTGACTGTGGAAAAACATGGCGTAGTCAATCTGATTGAGCGTGGTCGTGTCTGTGATAACGGCCGTTGCTGAAATAGTCGCCGTTGGTGTGATGTCCGGGGTAGGGGTGGTGTCGGTTTGTGCCAGAGGTGACTCCTGATTTTCAGATGCCATCAATATGCCAGATAGAACAACGAGAATAATGAGCGGCAGAAATAGCCACAACCACTGTTTTTTGCGTAAATATTCCATTTTTCCTCCTTGGATAATAGTGCTGCGTAGCTAAGATGATGAAGTTAATGCTTGCAAAAAAATCGGACTGTCCCTATAAACTGGCTCCCTGTTTAAGGTTATAGGTGACGGCCATATATAGAAGTATACGGCCGTAGCTTACAACTCCTGTCACATTAATATAATTATTTGGGTTTGTCAACACATTCAAAAAAATGGCGTGCGTGGAGAAACGGGGGTTTATTCTACTAACTCAATATCCATACAATGCAAAAGCGCAATGGCTTCGGGCATCGAAAAACGTGCCTTTTCAACATTGTTTTGGGTGACATTGATGGTGTAATCACGCGCCTCACGGAAATCAGCACGAGCCAAATTTGTGTTGCGAAAGCGACTTTTTGTGAGCGTGGTTTTGCGGAAATCGGCACGGGTTAAATCGGCTTCAGAAAATTCAACATCTTTGAGACTGCATTTTTGGAAACTGATTTTGTGTAATTTTAGGCCAATGAAGGTGCCATAATCCAGCACACATTCCTGAAAATAGAGGGGTGATTGGGTTAAATAATCGTGGTAGGTAACGGCCGTCCAGTTGACACCCATTAGTTTTGATTCTGCAAAGCGCGTGTTTCTGAAGGTGCTGCCGCGCAGCTCAATCAGGCTAAGATCACAGTTTTGGAAGCTGCAATCATTAAATCTGCAATTGACAAACTGTGCTTGCGCGAAATTGCAGTTAACAAAAGTACAATCGTAGAACTCTTTCTCCTGAATTTCAGCCGCTTCAAGCTGAAGATGTTCAAAGTGTTGGTCTACAAATTCAAAATCAATATCAAAAGGGTTCATTCTATCTCAAGGACTTTGTAAGGATAAACGTTGGTGATAAGTGTGTTCAGATGTTTTGTTTCGGTGATGGTATCTTGACGATAAATGTGGATATGACCATGCAACAAATGACGTGGTTTGAATAACTGCATGAAGGTGAGGAAAACTTTGAAACCAGTATGCGGTAGGTCGGGCTTGTCATGAATGCCAAAGGGGGGTGAATGTGTCACGAGGACATCGAGGTAACGGCCGTAACGCTGCCGATTCATTAACAACCGGGGGATCAGCCTGGCGATTTGGCCGCGCATCTCAGATTCTGTATACATATATGGGCGGTTGGGGCGATAACGCATCGAACCTTCTAGCCCGGCAAACAGGAGGCCTTTAACATTGGCGGTACGGCCGTGTAAATTTGTGCCGCCTTCAATTTCGGTGATGACACGGTTGTCGGCCAGATATTGTTCGCCTCTGTCATGATTGCCGCGTACATAAACCAACGGTGCGTCTAAAGCTGAAAAGAGGAAATCTAAATAATAGAGCGGCAAATCACCACAGCCGATGATGAGATCAATATCGGGGTACTTTTGGCGTAGATTACTGCAATAGATTTGATCTACGACACGGTCACTGACAGCCAATATCTTCACGGATTAGGCCATTCCCGGGTGTGGTTTAATGCTAATTTATCTAAAATTGCCTGTTCGAGGTCGATACCGGTGACACTGGCTAACTGCAGGAGATAAAGCGCGACATCGGCCAATTCGCCAGCCAACGCTTGCGAGTCTTTGACATCTTCGCGCCATTGAAAATGCTCCAAAACTTCAGCAGATTCGATCGCCAAAGATGCCGCTAAGTTACGTGCGGTTTGTGGTTTGGGGGAGTCGTTGTCATACCAGCCCTTGCTCGCCACAAAAGCGTGCATACGGGCTTCTAGTTCGTTAAGGTGCATTCATAAAATTTACCACAAAAAACACAAAGTCCACAAAGTATAATTTCTCTGTGCGCTCTGTGTTCTCTGTGGTGATAATAATCTAAAATATTTTAGAGACGTGCAGCTACAAAGGCAGTCAGGTCGGCCAAACGGCTGGAGTAACCCCATTCGTTATCGTACCAGGTGACGATTTTGACTAAATTGCCGCCCATTACATCTGTGGACAGAGCGTCGATGGTGGAGGAAGCTGATTGGCCGATGAAGTCGCTTGAAACGAGTTCTTCCTCGGTGTAATCCAAAACGCGACCTAGTTCATCATCGCCATCAGCAGCGGCTTTCAAAGCAGCGTTGACTTCTTCGACGGTGACATCTTTGCTGACGACTGCGGTTAAGTCAACAACAGAAACG
>CAYGMR010000253.1:0-8566 GCA_964350725.1 uncultured Ardenticatenaceae bacterium
GTGAACCGGTGTTGCCATAAATCTCTGACCAATAAGGTGTCATTGCTTCTACAACACGGGGGTCTACCGGTGTGGAGGCACCATGATCTAAATAAATTTCACGACTAAACATAAATTATCCTTGAACTGCTGGGAACGAGACGGTGAATGTTGATCCCTTGCCTTCGCTGCTCTCAACTTGAATCGAGCCACCCAAATTCTCTACATTTTCCTTGACCATATACAAGCCGAGGCCCGTCCCTGCGATACCGCGCTCAACGGCCGTTTGCGTACGATAAAAGCGTTTAAACAAATTCGGCATGGCTTGGTGTGGAATTCCAATGCCATCATCCGCTATTTTCACTTGCACCGATTCATTTACAGCCTTTGCATTGATGCGCACACTGCCTGAAGGTGTATATTTTAGCGCATTTTCAATCAAATTTTTGAAAATCAACTCAATCGTGTCTACATCGCCCATCACAAAGGGCAATTCAGATGCGACCCGCTGGATAAATGTCAACCCTTTTTCGTTTGCCTGGTCGGCAAAAGGCGGCAAAATTTCTGTGAACAGTGGGTTCAAGGCCACCGGTTCAGGGCTGCGATGCAACTCGCGGGCTTCTTGTTTCGCAAGTAACAACATTTGGCGTACCATTTTTTGTAAACGGTCACTCTCGCGTTCAATCACCCCTAGAAAACGTACAGCTTTTTCTTCGTCACGCGCCTTACCTTCGCGTAACAGACGCGCATACATCAAGATAGTTGCCAACGGTGTGCGCAGCTCATGTACAATGCCTTGGAAGAAATCATCACGCATACGCTCGACCTCACGAATTTGTGTCAGGTCACTAAAAGCAAGAATGTATTCGTTGATTAGGTTGTTGTTGTCAGTAACGGCCGCACCACTAATCATAATCGGAACGGTCTCCCCATTGTCCCGTAATACATCACCCACAATTTGAGGATTTTCATCCTCATCGTGTCCGATTCTACCAATAAAATTTGTCATATCTCCTTTTTGGAGTTTAACAATATTTTCAATCTGTTTGCCCAATAATTTGGGTGGGTCTTTTTGCAAAAGCGCACCCATCGCTTCATTTGCATTGGTGACTCGATATTCTGAATTAAGGGTTAACATGCCTTCAGACATACCGGCGAAAATCGTTTCGATACGCCTTTTCTCGGCCAGCACATTCATATGCAGGCGCGGATTTTCTATCGCCGCTGCCAGAGGGCCGCCAATTGCTTGTAAAAGCCGCAAATCATGCTGACTGAATTCGCCGTTAACCCGGTTGATCGCTTGTAGTATACCAATTGTGCGCTCTTCAATTTTGAGCGGAATACAAATCATTGAATGGGTTGTGAAACCAGACTGCCGGTCAACTCTGGAGTAAAAGCGTTTGTCGGCATAGGTATCATTGATGATGACGGGTTCACTGTTTTCAGCCACCCAGCCAGCGACACCTTGCCCTTTTTTTAAGCGAATAGAAGGCATCTGATCGAACAAAGGTCCCATTAAAAAATCAACAAAAATAATGTCACCCGTGATCTCTTCACGTAAACCAACTGATAATGATTCAACATTTAAAGTACGCCGAATCGTACCACTCAATTGGTTAAATACATTTTCTAGACTCAATGTTGAGGTAAGTGTATGGCTGATGTCAGAAATGACAGCAAATTCAACTTCTTGCCGGTCAACCTGGTGGCGCAAATAGGCACGATCCAGGAATATAGTGATTATCGCCGCTAGACGCTCTAAATCTAAGCTATTCAAAAAACATGCTTCACCAGGATCAACAAGGCACAATACACCTGGTGAACTAATTGCTAAAGGCGTCGCAGGAAACGGTATGGGAACCCCAAAAATAGCATCGTGTGGATGCAGCCATAATTCACTTTGAATCAGTTCTGCAACGGGGCGATCGAATTTCTCTATGTATATGGCTTTTTCAGCATCGATAAAGGGCGCAAATGAAGCTTTTTCACGCTCCCAGCGATCTTGTTTCATTTTGCCATCAGCCTGACAAATCCAAACGTCAAAGAATTTGCGCTGTGGATCACTGATACCTACGATGGTCGTGGTGGCGGTATGCACAGCAACTTCAGAAGCAACGGCCGCACACACAAAGTGAGCATCGAACATATTGGATAATTCTCGGTTCAATGAAAGCCATAAATCCTGGATTTTTTGTACTGTAGATAAGTTCTGCTTCTGCGCCATAATGCCTGTTATATCCATGCCTGAAACGATTGACAAGCAGTTTGTTATGAAAGCATGGTATTTATCATGAAAATATTACAGGATCAACGCCTAAAGCTTGCTATTATTGGGATGCTTTTGTATAGTCAGGAAGAACCGCTTTGGTCCTCTTTTTTGAACATTCGGCAATTCCCAAAATGTATTTTAACAATTCAAAAGAACTTTTTGGGAATTCCTTAGGAAAAGTGGAGTTTATGTTTGAATTTCTTCAAAAGAAGTCCCAACTTTTACCTAACCCAATATATAAGTAAAAAGTAAAATAAATAGACTGTTTAGGTCTTTGCGGGGTTGGCCCATACTGCATTTTCCATGTCCAGCAAAGTTGCCAATAATCAGTACAATATTTTGTATGCAATCCCAGAATATCTTGACAGTCGTATAAACAAAAATGGAGTAAACATGAATCACATAGAATCAATTTATGGTCGCGAAGTTTTAGATTCCCGTGGCAACCCCACTGTAGAGGTTGAAATTTTATTAGCTGATGGCTCGGTCGGCCGTGCCATTGTACCCTCAGGTGCATCTACTGGTGTCCACGAGGCGTGGGAAAAGCGTGACGGCGACAAGTCGCGTTATGGTGGCAAAGGTGTATTAGAGGCTGTCGAAGCTGTAGACACTGAAATTGCCGAAGCACTTGAAGGCTGGGACCCCACCGATCAAGTAGGTATTGACAATGCGATGATCGCTTTGGATGGTACCGACAATAAGAGCCGCTTAGGTGCAAATGCAATTCTGGGTGTTTCTTTAGCTGTGGCTCATGCCGCCGCTAGCAGTGTAGGTTTGCCCTTATACCGTTACTTGGGCGGTGCCAGTGCACGTACCTTGCCCGTACCGATGATGAACATCATGAATGGTGGCACCCATGCACCCGGCGGTGCCGATATGCAAGAGTTCATGGTGATGCCAGTGGGCGCACCAACTTTCCGCGAATGTGTGCGCTGGTGTGCTGAAATCTACCAAAGCTTAAAGGGTGTCTTAAACAGCAGAGGACACCGCACCCTGGTGGGGGATGAAGGTGGTTTTGCACCCCAGGTTTCTGCTAACAGCGAAGCATTTGATCTGATTATGGAAGCGATTGAAAAAGCAGGTTATCGTCCAGGTGAAGATATCATGTTGGCGATGGACCCGGCTTCATCAGAATTTTACAAAGATGGTTTGTACCATTTGAAAGCGGAAGGCAAAGTGCTGACTGGTGCTGAAATGGTTGATTTGTATGCTGAATGGCTGAATAAATATCCGATTATTTCCATTGAAGATGGCTTGGCTGAAGATGATTGGGAAAGTTGGACAATCATGCAGGAACGTTTGGGCGACCGTTTACAAATTGTCGGCGATGATTTGCTGGTGACAAATGTGAAGCGGATTGAAACGGCGTTTGAGAAGAAAGCTGCCAATAGTTTGTTATGCAAAGTCAATCAAATTGGCTCGTTGACTGAATCCATTGCAGCTGTAGAAATGGTACAGCGTGCTGGTTGGACGGCCGTTGTCTCCCATCGCAGTGGTGAAACCGAAGATTCCACGATTGCCGACTTGGTGGTTGGCTTGAATGCGGGTCAGATTAAGACTGGCGCACCTGCCCGTAGTGATCGTGTGGCAAAATACAATCAATTAATGCGCATTGAAGATGATTTGGGTGATGCGGCCGTTTATCCAGGCTTGAAAGCGTTTACCAATCTCAATCTATAATTGGACTTTGGTGGAAAGTAGATTTGTCAACTTTTCCCTCTGGAAGTAGATGGTATCAACGAACAAAAGTTGACAAATCTCTCTGGTAAAAGATAAAACCATATTGAACTCTTAGGAACCCGGTTTTGATAAAAACCGGGTTTCTTTTAGAAAACTAACGTTGATCTAATTATTTTGAGCCAAGATTGATAAGGTTCGCGAACAACCTGTCATGCCTGCGTAGGCAGGTATCTAAATGCGGAGATTCCCGCCTGCGCGGGAATGATCCTGCGGACAACTTGTTCGTACACTTGATTTATTCGCAATAGTTTGAATACAACTAACTTAGGAGATGATCATGCATATTTTTGCTGAAGAGCAAAACGAAGAAAATGAAGAAAAAACAGCCCCCCCTAATATGTTTCAAAGGCTGCTAGAAACGCGCACCATCCTACTATTTGGTTAAATTAACATGAAGGTGGCCGAAAAAATCACCCAGCAACTCCTGCTATTGGCGGCTGATTCAGATGAACCGATCAAGATGATTATCAATTCGCCTGGCGGACATGTTGAATCTGGCGATACCATCTTTGATATGATCCGGTTTGTGGGACCAGAGGTGAAAGTGATTGGCACTGGCTGGGTTGCGAGCGCCGGTGCACTCATTTTTGCAGCGGCCGATAAAGAAAATCGCATCAGCTTACCCAACACCCGTTTTCTTTTGCACCAGCCTATGGGCGGCGCACGTGGCCAAGCGACGGACATTGCAATTGAAGCCGAAGAAATTATTAAAATGCGGCGTCGTTTGAATGAGACTTTTGCTGCTCAAACGGGTCAACCAATTGAGAAGGTGGAAGAAGATACAGACCGTAATTTTTGGATGTCGGCTATCGAGGCAAAAAAATATGGCCTTGTCGGTAAAATTGTAAATTCAATTGACGAAGTGTAATGATAAAAAATGCGTATTGCGTAGCGTGTATCCAGAAGGCAGCACGTACTACGCAATACGCAATTATGGATCGCAAATGAAAACATTACTTATTTTGAGACATGCAAAATCAAGTTGGGACAATCTATATTTATCAGATTTCGAACGGCCGTTAAGCAAACGTGGCAAATATGACGCACCACGCATGGGTAAGCTGCTGCGGCGCGAAGAACTTGTCCCTGATTTGATTATCTCTTCCTCAGCCAAGCGTGCGATGGCAACGGCCGAATCTGTGGCCCTCGCATCTGATTATGAAAATGAGATTACATTCACACGCGATCTTTATCATGCTGATCCAGAAAGTTACATTGAGGCGTTAGTCACTGTCGATGATAACGTTAATTGTGTGATGGTTGTTGGGCATAATCCAGGTATTGAAGAGTTTGTCGAGCAGCTGAGTGGTGAATGGGAACGGATGCCCACCGCTGCGTTAGCACAGATTCGACTGCCCATTAATAGGTGGAGTGAGCTGACTTTTGACTCAGAAGGAAATCTGGTTTCTGTTTGGCGACCCAAGGAACTGACTGACTAATTTTCTGGCACTAATCTGGGAGATTGGTTGCCATTAACAGCTGCTTGTCCTTCCGCATATAATTTACTGAGGCTCTTGTTTTGAGCCACCCACAAACCGACCAGCCCTAATTTTAATTCATACAATGTGATCGCTTTTTCAGTGATCTCACGCATGATGTCACGCTCGACGAGGCGATTGAGTGCGGCGGTAATTTCTGCTGGGCCTATATGAATATCGTAGGGTTCCAAATGTTGTAACAGTTTTTCGGGGTGGAAGGGAAGGTTTTGATCCATTAAGTGCGCAACGGCCGTTAACAAAGCGCGTTCAGTATGCGTCGAGCGCTGCCAAAGGTAAGCAAAGTGTACCTCACCAAGGCTCAGCATCTCGGCAACGGCCGCATTCACATCTGATATGGTCACATAACCAGTTTTTTCGTTGTTGGCACGCTTGACCAAGGTATAACAGACAAGTTGTAAGAAGTAAGGGTGCCCGGCCGTGACGCGCAAAATTTTGTCGAGTGCCAGGTCATCATAAATCAGATTGGGTGCGACTGGTTCAGTAATCAAACGGGTAGCTGCATGCGTATCTAAAAAGTCGATTTTACGATAGAGTGCAATATTAAAAAGTACAGACCAATAGTCGCTGGTCATTTCTTCTAAGCGGCGGGTGCCCACAAAAATAAAACTCAAATTTTCGACATGCTGCATTAAATGGCGCAGATAGGTAAAAATAGTGGGTGGTAAAATGCCATCTTCGACGAGACTCTCAAACGCTTCAAATTCATCAAACACAAGCAAAATGCTCGATTTTTCGGGCAGCAAGGTTGCAACTTGCGGTAAAAATTGGCGCTGAAAGATGAAAGTGGCATCATTTTGCCATTCCGCCAAAGGCGGCACTTCGATGGGAATATCACGCAAGGCCAAGGCATCGGCAATATACCAGGCGAACTCTTGCAAAAGTGCCGGAATACCTGGTGTCACGCCTAACGATTGACAATCGATGTAGACTGGTAAAAGGTCGGATGGTAGATTGTCTTTGAGGCGCAGTAAAGCAGAAGTTTTTCCTGTGCGGCGTTGCCCGACCAATATAAGTGCACTACGCTGTGGGCGATTGCTGGTGCTTTCAGAGATAAACTCAAACAGATCTTCTCGCCCGTAAAAAAGCATGCTCTTGGGCCGTAAGGGTGTGCCCGGCATATACGGATTGATGATTGGCCGAAAATCGCGCACGGGTGAAAGCAAATGCACCATGTCACCAAATACGATGCTTCTGTCGGTCTGATTGCGATCATCGTAGTTAATCGTAATCCCTAAGCGAAAGCGATCGATGACTTGTGGCTCGATGGTGAAACGAATTTGGCGTGTACGGCCGGATGGTAAGAGCGGAATCGTTTGCGGCGAACTATATAATTTGAAAGCTGGATTTTGGTCTAGATTGATAAGGATATTTTCTGCTGGGGAACGGCCGTTGTTGTGAATTTCCAAAACAATATCTGTATGTTTATCGGGTGCTAGGCGTTTCGTTTTCAACTTGACAACTAAATTTGCCTGTCCTTGCTGTTCTGCAATGCCTGCGCTGATTAACCCAGACCAACGACGCAAAATAACTTGAATCACAGTGTGCTCAATCGTAATCGCATACATAGGTAAATCTTGCTGGGTACGCTTGATGTTTGTCGCAGCTTCATTCAAATAAACCAGGCGATCCTCAGCCAGGTCAACTCGTTCACTCCCGCGTAGATTAGTTAGAATCGGAATGAGTGTGTCCATTGGGAATGGGTCACTTTGTTGTTCCAAGAGACCGATCAATTGTTTTACTTGGGGCAACAACAAAACTAATTCAGTAATCGAGGGAGCATCTAACAAAGCCTGACTGGTTTTGTAGGTCATTTGCCAACGTTCATGACCCACCCAGATGGGTTCAAGTTCTAACAGTGCATCCAAAGTACGATTCATAATCGAAAGTCCTGCTTGCGGACGGTCGGGGAGGAGGAAGAGTCCATCGGCTAGATTGGCAATATACTGGTCGTTTGCTTGACGCGCTTGATTCGCCAAATAGAGTAAAAAGTCTGGTGAGCCTTGCGTTTGATGATACTTTTTTTCCATCAGAATCAATATTTGTGCCGGGTTATGTTGTAAGCGGCGAAAGAAACGGCGTGCGCGCGCATTTGTGGTTTGTGCTTGGCGCAAATAAAGAATAATCAATACCAGACCTAACATTAACACCCCGATAATAAGGACGGGTGCGGCGGAAGATAATTGAGAACTGACAATGGGTGCTGGCCCAGGCGGCGGGGTTACTGTGCCTTGATAAAAGCCATCATCATACTGAAAGCGATAATTTAATGTATCGACACTATCGGTGGGTGCGGCGACCGACCAAAATAAAGTGTCATTGCCATTGGTAGCACTTTGTTCCCCAATTGACAGCCACTCGCCACTGTTCTGATCTTGAATTTCCAATCCAACAACGACCCTATCCTCTTCAATATCTTGGACGGCAATGCTAATGCTGTAGCGACCCAGTGAAGTTTCAATGGCAGGATTGGTTAAAAGTGGTGGGCGATTTTCTTGCTCGCGGAAGAGTTGGACGAGGCCGTTTTCGGTAATGGCTAATAGATCGGGTGTTTGACTGGTTTCGCGATTGAGGGCTGAAAGGGCAAAAATGCTGCTCGAGAGGTCGATAGGCTCGATGGTTTGTACGGGAGCTTGCGTTTGGATTTGATCATACAGCCAGATACGGCCGTTGCTGTTACCAATTAAAGCTAAATCGGAGATGCCATCTAGATTAGAATCATGCCAGGAGAGATTTGTAACCTGATTGAAGGATTCTAACCGCCAAGGAAAATTCGGTTGATTATTATTAATGTCAAGCTGTCGAACTTGACCATTTTCAGTAGCCAACAAAAAAGAAGAACGCTGATTCGGTAAAGAATCAGCCGTTGCTTGGGTTACAGAATCACTAGCAACTGAAGCTGTGAGTGAACTGTCTAACTGTTGCGGCCACCCCCATTGTGTCATTTCAGCGCCACGCCAGTTTAAGCCATGCAGGGTACCATCATTTTCCAGCACCAGTAGACTAAGGCTTAGGTCTTCATTGCCGGGGCGCGCAATTGGGTAAACAGCTTGAATGCCATTAGGAAAGCTGCCAATATTGC
>CAYGMR010000254.1:0-8527 GCA_964350725.1 uncultured Ardenticatenaceae bacterium
GTGTCGCGGGTAGTACACCGTCCACAGCCATAGAGGCTGTATAGTTACTCGTTTTTTACATATTTCTGCCAGTTATGTTGTTCTTTAAACCCCAAAACTTCACGAATTTTACGATTTGAAAACAGCGCTTCATGTTCTCCCAATTCGCGTGTAAACGGCACACCGGGGAAAAATCGTTCGGCCAGTTCTTTACTGGGAACTGTCACACTATTGTGATCGTTGCCAGCATTGAACACCTGATAACCAAGGCCATCTTTTTTCAAACACAGATCGACAATCTGCCCCAGGTCACGCGCATCAATGTAGCAGAATGCATTGCGGCGGCGCACTTCAGGATTTTTGAAATATCCCGGAAACCGTTCAACATATTCATGTGGCTCAATCACATTGCCGATGCGTAGTGCATAAATATCAAAGCCTGACCGCCGCTGGAAGCTGCGTGCCGTTTTCTCGTTGACAACCTTCGACAACCCATAGCTATCCATGGGATCAACATCATACTGCTCATCCAACGGCAATGTATGGGGGTTGGTCTTACCATCTGAAAAACAGATGCCGTATGTGGTCTCTGACGAAGCGATGATAATCTTTTTGATGCCCAGCTTAACGGCCGCTTCAATCACATTGTAGGTGCCCATCGTGTTCACCCGAAAAGTTTCATTATCAGGCTTGATTAAGATTCTCGGGATAGCAGCAAAATGTACGACCGCATCAAATTTTGGTACACCAGTGCCCAGTTCCAGCTCATCAAACCCGGCATAAGCACTCATGGCATTAAACATTTGCCCAGAATCAGTAACATCTGCCGTTAAATTATCCACTCCGGGGTGATCCAACGGCACCAAATCCACATTCATCACGCGGTGTCCTTGGTCAAGGAGGTAAGGTACAACGTGTTTGCCTGCTTTGCCCGATCCACCTGTAAAAAATATTCGTTTTGTTGTCATATATTTCTCTCAATTTATTGACTAGATAATTCAGTCAGACTTCCAGTCGCCTTCCGCCAGGTGTCAATCAGCAGATCGTACAAAGGAAAGTCTTCACTCTTTTGGAGTTGGCCGTTTTCTTGCAGCCAATTGACGGTGCGACGTGCGCCTTCAACCCAGGGGATCGTTACTTGAAAGCCGAGATCTTCTCGGGCCGCTGTATTGTCAAATAGATTGTTATAGCTAAAGTTCACTTCGGTCAACATGGCTTCTCGAGGCGCCATACGCACCAGCACGTCGGTGGGAATATAGACGAATTCCGGTGCTTTTGCACCGATAGCCACCGCTAGCCCCTGATGATAACCCTCCCAGGTCATCCACTCTTCACCAGCTACATGATAGCCGCGCCCAAAAGCTTTCTCATTGCCAATCGCACCAACAAAGGCTACGGCCACATCATCACGGTGACAGGTCGGCCAGAAGGAACGGCCGTTGCCGTGCACAATAATAGGCTGACCCTTTTTCAAGCGATCCACATGGTAATTATTAGTGCCCATGGCATGAAGTAAGTTATTCCCGCCTTCCCCATAAGTGTGCCCGGGGCGAATGCTTGTCACGACCAGATCGCCGCGTTCGTGAGCAGCAAAGAGCAATTCTTCGCAGCGTGCTTTGTCGTAGCCGTACATAAACTTCCGCGAGGGCAACTTCTCAGCATCCTCGGTAATGGGGTAGGCAGCAGCAGGTTTGGTATAAACATCGACTGTGCTGCAAAAGATGTATTGTGCGGTACGGCCGTTAAACGCACGCACAGCACTTTCCGCCTCTTCAGGCAAATAACAGATCATGTCGATGACACAATCAAAATTACCGGCTTCCGCCATTTGTTTTTCAAATGTCGCATAATCTTTGCGGTCCCCCGTAATGGTCGTGTAGTTCCCCTCTATCAGCGAAGGTCTCTGACCGCGGTTATAAAGAACAACATCGTCACCTCGCTCTACGAGCAGGCGAGTGATTCCTGTGCTGATAATGCCCGTCCCCCCAATTATAAGAACGCGCACTGTTTTCTTTCTCCCTTTGAATTGAATAAGTGGTTACGGCCAAACTTTTTCCCACGCGGCAAGTATTCGATCCATCAACCCATCTAGCTCTTCGTCCACAACCTGGCGGGTAGGATCGGCGTCGTACCAAGCCATGATCTCTTCCGCACCGCGGGCAAAGGGAATGGTAGCCGCAAAATCAGGCACTAAGCGCTTTATTTTGCTGTTATCAAAGACCATGCTGTGGGCTTTGTCACCCAGCAGACTGCCCCCCCAACTTGCATCATAAGCAGCGATTACGTCCGAAGGAATGTGAACAATTTGGGCGGTTGTACCCGCTGCCTTTGCCACGATCGCGTAAATTTGATCCCAGGTTAGCAGTTCGTCTGATGTAATGTGAAAAACTTCGCCTATGGCGCGGCTCGTGCCTAACAATCCCACAAAGCCCTTGGCAAAATCGCGGTGGTGCGTCAACACCCAAAGGGATGAACCATCGCCGTGGACGATTACTGGCTTCCCCTTTCTCATGCGGTCTACAACTGTGAAACGGCCGTTGAATGGAAGCGCAGTACAATCATAGGTGTGGGATGGACGCACAATGGTAATAGGGAACCCTTCGTCACGATAAGCGCGGATGAGGCGTTCTTCGCAGGCAATCTTGTTTCGCGAATATTGCCAGAGGGGGTTGGCTAACAATGTTGATTCTGTTATGGGTAGATTTACGGGTGGCGTCTGATAGGCAGATGCAGAACTGATAAAGACATATTGGTCAGTGCGCCCACGAAAAAGATCGATGTCGTTCTCGACGTGTTCAGGGGTAAAGGCAATCCAGTTGACCACCACATCAAAGACTAAATCACCCAAGGCAGCTTCTGTCGCCGCTCGATCGCGGATATCACCATGGATAATCTGTGCACCCTCAGGGGTTGGTCGCATGGAGTTACCACGGTTGAATAGATAAAGTTCAATGCCACGGTCTAAGATCAATTGTGCACAGGCAGAGCTAATGATGCCTGTGCCACCGATAAATAGAATTTTCATTATTTGCTTCCTTTACCTCACGAATCACTATCTTTGTAGTTTTTTTTACCACACAGTAACACAGGCTTGTGCTGAGTGAAACCGAAGCATTTTCACGAATTTAATTTATAATCCATGTTAATTTGCGCTTATCCGTGGCTGAAAATTGCAGTTATGCGAAATGTACAAACATAGTGTTACGCGTAATTTAGCTGCATTTTGCTGAAAAAATCTTCCAGAATAAACCGCACGTCTATTTTATTATAAACACGAATAGGTCGATTATTTTGCCCATGAACATAGCGCAAATCCTCTGTGACTATTGGGGCAGGTACCCAATCATAGTCGAATTCTTGGGGATCCATGATGAGTCCAATCGTGGGCGAGTCACCTAAACACCAACTTTCCCCAAGCGGCCAAACCAGGTTGTTTCCCATCCGATCATTAAATTCGACCAACTGCCGAAACAAGTAAGCGCCAATTTCCCCATAGGGTTCAACTCTAGCCTGCAATTCCGCCAGGCTAACACGCATAGTTGAGTACGTATTTCTTGGCACCATCCATAGGTCTAAATCAGATTTAAGGACCACATTAGCGGCATGAACATCATTGCCGAGGTTGAATTCTTGTCCACCCACTGGCCATGCGCCTCCTCCAATCCAAATTGCTGTTACTCTGCCGGCGATTTCCGGGTTGGCCATATAAGCGGCGGCCATATCGGTAATAGGGCCCTGGAATGTTACAAAAAGGGGCCTTGGGTCATCGGACATGGCCTCACGCACGATCAACTCCGCCCCTGCGGACATCTCTGGGGTCGATTCATTCGCAAACGCTTTTGTTGCGCCTTTAAACACTTCGACCTCCTCCTGCATGTCCATCAGCGAAAGCACTTTTACAACTTCATCATAGCTTTCTTGCATCGATTGGTCATTTCTATGTGTACCAAAATGTGCGCCAATAATCCCCTTGATGAGGAATTTCGGGGTTAGTAGCGCATGGACAATCGCAAATTGGTCGTCTGCTTCACATTTTGCATCTGTGTTGATAATGACTCTGGCTTTTTTGGGGTCTGGTACATCAAATGTGTATTTCGTAAAAGTTGTCATTGTTCGGTTCCTTATATCTTTAATCATCTATCAGAGCCACCGCGCGTGTTGGGGTGCCGTCGCCCCCTACCAATTTGAGTGGTAGAGCTACAAACGTGACGCGCGCGGGCAAATGTCGCAGACCAGCCAAGCCTTCAACAATAACGATATTGTGCTTGAGAAAGGCGTGGTGTACGGCCGTTAATTCTTCGATACTGTTGAGAGCGGCAACGGAAGGGTGTTCGACACCAATCAACACGATTCCGCGTGCGGCAAGCCATTCGGCCGAATCAACCCCAATTCTCGGAAACATCGATTCATAATGCTCTTGTCCATAGTGCTGATCCCAATCAGTGCGGATCAACACACGGCTCCCTTGCCCAATTTGGTCGGCATACGGCAATAAGTCATCGACAGTAATAATACTGTTCCATTCCTTATGCGTCATATCGACCACAATAGCAGGCCCCACACACTTTTCGAGCGGCATCGTTTCCATCGAGTGACCACTGGGCAAAAAGTGTAGGGGGGCATCCATGTGCGTACCGGCATGGCTGTGAATATGCAGCCAACTCATCGTAATGCCGTGTTGTTTTGCCTGATCGTCTGGTTGCAGAATGTCTTTGATTGGGAGGGTTAGGTCTATAACTTTCATACTAAAAAAAGAGGCTTGGGTGGGTTATAGAAATGATGTCATACCAGTCCTGGCGATCAAGTTTGGTGTTAACGGCCGTAATCGCCCCCTCAATCCGTTCTCGCTTCCCAGTCCCCAGCACGATGGTGTTTTTAGCAGGGTGACGAGCCACAAAAGAGATGGCCGCATTCGCCGGACCATCAAGCCCGTAAGCGCTCGCAACTTCGCTCAACTTGTCCCGCACCTTCACCGTATACTCGTCCTCTTTCGTCAACAGCCGTCCGCCACCAACCGGTGACCAAATCATCGGCTTGTGCCCCACTTTGATCGCCAGATCAAATGTCCCATCGGCAATCGGATTCAGATAGATGGGCGAAAATTGAACTTGATTGGTCACAATGGGTGCCTTCAAACGCGAAGCCAGCAAATCCAGCCGCGATGGTGAGAGATTAGAAACGCCCACATAGCGTATCTTTCCCTCGGCAACCAACTCATCCAGAACACCGGCCGTCTCATCAGGATCCATCAGATAGTCCGGGCGGTGCAGCAGCATCACATCAATCACGTCAATCCCCAGTTTTTGCAGCGAACGATCTGTTGAAGTTCGGATTTCCTCTTCGCTGAAGTCAAAACAGCGCACGCGGTTTTCTGGTTTGTGTGGTGAAATTCGCTGAATGCCGCATTTCGTGACGATCTCAAACTTGTCACGACCAACCTCGGCAATTGCCTTGCCCAAAAATTCCTCGGTTGTATACGGGTGGGGAACGCCATAAGCGGGGGCGGTATCTAAGGTTGTTATGCCACGGCCGTATAACCATCTCAAATGCTCAGCCAACTCAGCTGGAGACGAAAATTGTGCTTCCGAGCGCATACTTCCCCAGACAATCTCTGAAAACTCTGGTCCATCTTTGTGCATACGAACACGTGCAACAGCACTATCATTTGTTGTCATTACTCTACCTCATTTATAGAATCAAATCGCAAGCTTCTACGGGCATCCAGTGAGCATCTTGCCCTTCCCACTTTACATTGCAGCCAAGCGGGTTGGTCAATGGCATGCTAATTGGCTGGCCAGCCAGAAGTTCTTCTAGCGCCCGCTCCAAATCATTGACAGTCATTTTGCTGGTATCTCTGGGGTTATCAACCGCACGTCCGGTGTAAACCAATTTGCGATCCTGATCAAATACATAAAAATGAGGGGTTCGCAAGGCGCCATACGCCAGCGCAACTTCCTGTGATTCATCGTGCAGATAAAGCCAGGGGAACTTGTACTCATCCATCCTGGCAACCATGTGAGCAAAATCATCATCGGGTTTGGTATTTTTGCTATTTGCATTAATGCCCACGAACTTAACGCCTTGGGGCGTAAATTTATTCACGGTTTGTCGGGTCACTTCATCGGAACCAACAACATAAGGACAATGGTTGCAGGTGAAGAAAACAACCAAAATTGCATCACCATCAAAATCTGACAATTGATAGGTATTGCCATCCGTTGCCGGCAATTTAAAATCTGGTGCTGTTTCACCAATCTGTAATGTAAACGCCATAATGAACCTCCTATTAATTAGGTTGCTTGTTTAAAATTTTTGTCTGCAAAACGAAAACCATTCATGGTCTAGAGTCGTGAACCACGCCGGATGAACTGCGCGAGCTTGGCGAAAAGATCTTCGTGAATGAAGCGCGTATTCACATTATCGTATACACGAATGGGACGGTTCTGACCGGTGTGGATATAGTGCATCTGCTGATCAAACGTTGGTGCTGGCCGCCATGTCCACTGCCCGCACTCGGGGTCCATGATAATGCCAATACAGGGAGAATCACCCAGAGAACGATATTCCATATGGGGGTGTTGTGATTTTGCGTTGTGTTCTAGCAGCTGATCAACCAGATACTTGCCAATTTCACCTTGAGGATACACCTTCTCAATCAGCTCAGCGTAGCCAACACTCATGGTTCGATAGGTCGTTCTGGGGATCTGCCACATTTCAAGATTCGATTTCATCACCACATTCGCAGCGTGAATGTCGTTGGAGAGATTGTATTCTCGTCCCCCATTGGGCCAATCACCGCCACCGATCCAGAGTACGCGAATGTTTCGCTCTTCGATCTTTGGCTCAAGTAACAGCGCCGAAGCCATTTCGGTAATCGGCCCATAGAAGGCGACATGCAGGGGACGATCATCATCTTTCATGGCCTCCTCAATAATTAGTTGGGCACCAGGCGAGTCGACAGGCGTCGATTCGTCTGGCATGGCGTGTGTTGCACCAACTTCGACCCGTATCTGGTCTTCCAAACCCATCAGGCGCAAGAGCAACATGGTCTCATCGTAACTATCCTGCATGCTTGTGGCCGACTTTTTCTCCCCAAAATGGGCGGGAATGATGCCGTGAAGCTCAAATGATGGCGTTAGTATGGCATGGACGATGGCGTATTGATCATCTGCTTCATTTTTGGCATCGGTGTTGACAATGACCCGTTGCTTGGCCTCGGGCGGGTACTCTATATCGAAAACTGTAAAATCACTCATTAGGTAAATCTCCTATCGTTTTTTGCTTGTGACACACTTAAAAATTGAAGTTATGCGGATCTGGCCCAGTTCGCCGACCTTCATCTAATGCATCCAATTCTTTCATCTCTGCTTCTGAAAGTTCAAAGTCGAATATATCTGCATTTTCGGCAATGCGGTGGGGGGTAACTGATTTGGGAATAGTAACAACTTCATGCTGCAAATCCCAGCGAAGTGTAACCTGAACCGGGGTTTTGTTATATTTTTTAGCCAATTTTTGAGCAACCGGTTCATTCATAATCTCTCCCTTGACGATGGGAGCCCAAGCTTCTAACTGAATCTGGTTACTTTGGCAAAATTTTAGCAGGTCGGGTTGGACGAGGTATGGATGGAACTCCACCTGATTCACAGCGGGCACAATCTGGTCATCACCTAAAATATCTTCAAGATGGTGGATCATAAAATTACTGACGCCAATTGCTTTGACACGGCCGTTTTCATAAATCTCTTGCATCACCTTCCACGTCTCTTGATAACACCCCTCCACAGGCCAATGCACCAGGTACAAATCTACATAATCGGTTTGTAGACGTTCCAAACTCTCCTCAAATGCTTCCCAAACTCTTTGCTTACGCTGGTCACTGTTCCACACTTTAGTGGTCAAAAAAATGTCCTCACGCGGGATGCCACTCTCGCGAAGTGCCCTTCCGACCCCGCGTTCATTTTTGTACACAGCGGCCGTATCAATACTGCGATAACCAACTTCTAAGGCATATTTCACCGTCTGTTCCACTTCCTGACCATCATCAACTTGAAAAACACCAAAGCCCAACCAGGGCATTTCAAGGCCGTTATTTAACACCGTACAATCTTTTATACTGCTAATCGTCATATCAATCTCCTCATAAAGTCAAAATGCTCACTCTTTTTAAACACGCTCACCGCGAGGACTAACTGCTTTGCACTTCTTCGCCTTTTGCGTCCGAGCAGCTAGAAGTCTATTCAATAGGCTCGGTTGGCAACGCTTTGACCGCTGCTTTATCTAGCTTCAAATAAACTGTATCTGCGTCAACCGAGCCAATGGTCGCCACCGGGAGGGCAACATCTTTTTTGCCCCACAGATGCCCTTTTTGCATGAGCAAATGGGTGATTACATTACTGTTTGGATCGACAATCAACCCGTCTACCACACCCACCTTCTTAAGTTCCTTGGTCCTAACCGTCAAGCCGCGAGAAATAAGCATCTCACCAGCCGGAACATGTTCTTCCTTGACCTTCACCTTATCATCAGGATTTGGTGGCACAAACAATGG
>CAYGMR010000255.1:0-4292 GCA_964350725.1 uncultured Ardenticatenaceae bacterium
ATCAGATTAATCCAACCGACTTCGTTGTTCTACGCCAAGACCAAGGGTTAATGGGCCACATATTTAATATCCAGAAAACAGTCATTCTAAATAATCCACACGCAGAACCCCGCTTTCGACCGCAATACGATACCCCAGCCGGATATGCAGTGCGATCTTTAATTGCGGCCCCCCTGCTGGTGCGTGGCCGCCCTGTCGGTGTTTTTTGCGCTTACAACAAACAAACCGGCCCGATATCAGAAGTCGATCAGGACATTTTTGCCTCATTTGTCAGTTCAGTAGCTGAATCTGTAGAAAATGCGTGGTTATTCCAGCGTATTCGCTTAAGGCAGCACGAATTACGTGAAAGTCGCAACGCCCTCAAAGCATTAATCGACGGCATCCCCAATCAAATTTATACAATAAATGATAACTGGGAATTAATTGCTATCAATCAAAGCAAAGCCGACCAATTGGAAGAGACAGAGGAAGAACTGATAGGCAAAGTTTGTTATGAAGCTTTCTACGGCCGTTTCTATCCCTGTGAACATTGTTTAGCCGCACAAACACTCATTGACAAAACTGAACAAAATTGGCTGGTCAGTTGGATTGGGGATGATCATCTAGCACGCGAATGGGATATCAATGCTTATCCCATCCCCACTAGCAAAGCGAGTTCGGCGCGGGCAGTCATTGTCTGGCAAGATAAAACAGAAGAACGCCGCCTCGAAAACTCACTCATGCAAGCAGGCAAGTTAGCTGCCATTGGGCAGCTGGCAGCTGGCGTTGCCCACGAGATCAACAATCCATTAACGGCCGTTAACGCCAACGCCCAAATGATCAAAATGGTCATGCCTCCTGATGATGAAAATTATGATGCTGTCGACCTCATCCTGCAAGCGGGTGAACGTGCCGCTAAAGTCGTGCGAGGTCTGCTAGATTTTGCCCGTCAAGAACAATACTCCTTCGTCGAAGGCGATGTGAATGCATCAATTAATCAAGCCCTGGATTTAGTAAAATACCAATTAAGGACTGCCAACATAAACACAATTCGTGAAGAAGGCGATTCTGTGCCGCAAATAACCGCCAGTTGGGAGCATCTAAAAAGCGTATGGCTCAATTTGTTGTTAAATGCGCGTGATGCCTTGCTCAACAACGAAGAAACCCGTCAAATCGAGATCATTACTGGCTTTGATGAAAGCAAAAATATTGTCCAGATTTTGATCCATGACAATGGTAAAGGCATTTCCCAAGCTGAATTAACCCACATCTTCGAGCCATTTTACACAACCAAAGATCCCGGCAAAGGTACGGGGCTAGGCCTAGCCACCTGCCATCGCATTATTGAACAGCATAACGGCGAAATCAATGTTATCAGCGCACCTGGCGAAGGCACAACCTTTCTGGTTCGCTTGCCTGTGTGATTTGGTTTCAATCATGCCACAATCGAAAAATTCGGCGTGTCTCGCAATAATGATTCATTTTTCCAGTTAGTTTGTGAAAAATACAACAGTAGACTGCTTGCATACTTGCCATCTCAACTTTTAAGAGGATGGCATAAACCCAAAAACAGATACAATAGTTGTGGTCATTCTATCTAAAATTACAATCTCTATTTTGGCTAGAACGCAATAATTGATACCATACTCGTATTCTTAGATACAACGATTTTTTTGATAAGTTAGGAGATATCATGAACAAACCAAAGCCTAACGAAGTAACTATTAGTGATATTTTACGCTTGGCTCTGCCGCTGAAAACGGCCGTATTAGGCGATTCCAGCGGGGCCAGAAGTAATGTCTATTGGGTTGTCTTGCTCACAACCTGGAATCACCTCGAAGACCAAATCAAAGATGGTGATTTGGTCATTATCCCCCCCCATTTACAATCTGAAATAAGCGAAGCCCAATTTCGTCGTAACCTTCAATCAGTAGCGCGTCTTAATATCGCGGGTTTATTATGCTTCAAAGCGATTTCACAAGTCACATCTGAAACCGCCAACAAACTCAACCTGCCCATCTTAGTTGTCCCACAAACAACCCAAGTACGCGAAGCACATCAAGCAATCACCTCTTTATTGCTCGATCGACAACGGGCCACAAGCGAGCGCGCCATGCAGCTATATCGTCAGCTTTCAGAAATGTCTCGTGAAGGCAAAGGCTTGCAAGCAATGACTGATATGATGTCAAAGCTGACTGGCAATATCGTTATTGTCCAAGATAAACGCCTGGAAATTCAAGCAGCAAGTTGGCCGCACGATACGGCCGTTAACCAAGAAGCGATCAGTCGCGAGATCAATAAACGCGAAGCGCTTCCATCCGTATTACGCAACCGAAAAGCGGCCGCCAAAGCACGCCAAAGCTATTGGCAGCAAATCTTACCCATTGAGGATATGGGGCGTTTAGTCAGTCCCATCGTATCTGGTGACCGCGCTCGTGGTTATCTCTCAATCATCGGTCCAGCGGGCAGCCTCGATATGCTCGACAGCCTCACCGCAGAACAAGGCGCTGCCGCCTGCGCACTCGAAATGGCTAAAGCCAAAGCTGTCAGCGAAGCTAAAAAATCGCTGCGGGGCGATTTCCTCGAAGGGCTTCTTGCCGGCACATTACCTGCCAGTGAAATCAAAAGGCTAGAAAGTCGGCTCGATCATGACACAAAAGAACCCCATGCCATCATGATATTTAGTTGGATGGGAACCGAAACGCCATCCATTCGGCGCATGGAAACCACAATCAGTTGGCTAATGACCAACCACACACGCCCAGCTCTCATACATGTCTATGGCGGCCAATATATTTGTGTTTTCCAAGCACTCAAAGACCCCAACGATATGGAAACCGCCCACGAATTTTCACGCCGTTTCCGCGAACAAATTGCCGCTGAATTCCCCAAGGACGTGATTATCGGTGGCATGAGCGGTCCCGCAGAAACCTTAGAAGCCTGGCCTCGCGTCTACAGTGAGGCATTGCAAGCCATGCAAGTTGGCAAACGTTTACGTTTAAGTAACCAAATCGTTGAATTTAACAGCCTGGGTGTTTACCAGCTTCTCTGCGAATTAGAAGACAATCCCATCGTCCAACAATTTACGCAACAAATAATCGATCCATTGGCTCAATATGATATCCAACACCGAGGCAGCCTGGTACAAACCATCAGTGCCTATTTCGACCACCACGGTAACATCAGTCAAACGGCCGAATCCCTTTTCGTCCATCGTAACACCTTGCTTTACCGCATTGAACGCATTCAAGAATTAACTGGCCAAGACCTGACCAACGCCGATATGCGCCTCTCTTTACACTTGGCCTTGAAGTTTTGGCAACTGCGCCCTGACACCATCGCCTCCTAATCTTCAGGAAGATTTGTCAAATTTGTTGACTGGTTCATTCAAAACCCACTCGTAGCAGCAACATGACAAATCTGAAATTCGCTAGATTCCACTCATCTTGTGCAATTTTCACAATAAAGATTAGCATGCTTTCTAACAAGTTAACCGTACAGATTTGAATTGACATCTCCTATACTATTAATGGCTTGCGCTGAAATGCGCGGTTCAGTGGGAAATAGTGGGAACCAAAGGGGACAACCTAAAAGTTGTCCCCTTTGGTGTTTCTGGGAATGTGTACAGATCGCACAATGATCTCCGTTCTTTCTTGTGAATTATTGTACATAGGCGTAGTTAAGGGTACAATCTATACTACCTTGCAATACAGGAACGGGATCTAATTCAGACGACGCAGCTATTTCCTTACCGTTCCTCAAGACTGACGATGCACTTCCGTAAGTTATTTAATCGTCAGGCCTACACATGATTTAACACGGAAGAAAGAGAAATGACTATTAACCCTTTTAGCATCGTTATTATTAGCCTTCTTAGCATCGTCCTTCTTATTGATAAGGACGCAACTCTTGTTGGGTAAGGTGAGGCTAGAAAAACAAGTCAAACTGCTATTTAGAAACCGCCCAACAGGGCGGTTTTTTTTGATCTAGGTAATAAATAAGGAGCTTTTGATGAGTGAGAAAAAAACCGGTGGTCAAATAATTTGGGAAAGCCTTCTACATGAAGGCGTGGAGGTCGTTTTCGGCCTGCCGGGAGGGGCAATATTACCGGCATATGATGCCCTCTCTAAATATGAATACCCCATTCACCATGTTTTGGTGACACACGAACAGGGCGCATCCCATATGGCAGATGGGTATGCGCGTGCAACGGGCAAGGTCGGTGTTTGCATCGCCACATCCGGCCCCGGCGCCACTAATTTGATCACAGGTCTGGCCACAGCCTACATGGATTCAACCCCAGTTGTCGCCAT
>CAYGMR010000255.1:4302-8483 GCA_964350725.1 uncultured Ardenticatenaceae bacterium
ACTGGACAAGTGCCAACGAGCCTGCTAGGCCGTGATGGCTTCCAGGAATCTGATGTATTTGGCATCAGTATGCCGGTGACAAAACACAATTATTTGATCACTAACATCAAAGATTTACCGATGGCGATCAAAGAAGCTTTCCATATCGCCCGCACAGGTCGACCTGGTCCCGTATTGGTGGATGTATGTAAAGATGTCCAGCAAGCCGAAATGGAGTTTGAATATCCGAAAAGCGTCAATTTACCTGGCTACCATCCCAACCAAAACGCACCTGATTCAGCATCGGTTGCGCGTGCGGCCAGATTGTTGAATGAAGCGAAACGGCCGTTAATTGTAGCAGGTCAAGGCGTCTCCATTGCCAAAGCCGAAGCAGAACTACGTCAATTGGCAGAAATGGCTAATATCCCTGTCGCCACGAGTTTGCTCGGGGTTGGCACCTTCCCTGGCACACACCCCCTCGCGATCAGTTGGGGCGGCATGCACGGCGAAGCATACACAAACTTTGCCATGCAAGAATGTGACGTCATGTTCGCCATCGGCGCACGCCTCGACGACCGCCTCACAGGTGCCTTTGAAACCTTTGCCGCCAAAGCCAAGATCATCCATGTCGATCTCGATCCTGCTGAAATGGGCAAAAACATTACCATCGACACCCCTGTCGTCGGTGACGCACTCCTAACCTTACGGGAACTTTTACCACAAGTACAGCCTAACGAACATCCCACTTGGCTTGCACAAATCGAAGAATGGCGCAGCGAAAGCAATGACCGCGATATTTTGTCCCAAGAAACAGATGAACTGATCGCACCCTATGTCATGCGTCAACTTTGGTACGCGACCAACGAAGGGGATTGCACCGTTGCAACTGATGTGGGGCAACATCAAATGTGGGAAGCCCAATATTTCTTTCATACTAAACGGCGCAGTTTGCTCACATCTGGCGGTTTAGGCACCATGGGGTATGGCCTGCCAGCAGCCATCGGCGCACAAATGGGCTTGCCCGATGAAGAAGTGTGGGTGGTCGCTGGCGATGGTGGCTTCCAAATGACGATGGTCGAACTGTCGACGATTGTGCAGGAGCAACTACCAATCAAAATCATCATCATCAATAATGGTTTTCTCGGTATGGTACGTCAATGGCAAGATGTTTTCTATAACAAACGTCATTCAGGCACGCCACTCTTCAACCCTGATTTTGTTAAATTAGCTGAAGCATTTGGCATCAAAGGACGTTCTGTCACACACAAAGATGATGTTATGGATGCCTTAAAAGCAGCACAAGCCCATGACGGCCCTTACTTGTTAGATTTCCAGGTGGAAGAATTCACCAATGTCTACCCGATGGTAGCACCCGCCAAGAGTAATGCCGACATGATTCGTCGTCCGATACCATTTATGGAGGGAGAAAACTAATGTCAACAAAAACAGTCGAACGCCACACATTCATAGCCTGGGTCGAAGATAAACCCGGCGTCCTCAATCGAGTTTCCGGCTTATTCGGCCGTCGCAACTTCAATATTGAAAGTCTCACCGTCGGGCATACCGAAACCCCCGGCATAAGTCGTATGACCTTTGTGATTAAAGGCACACAGCGAGATGCACAACAAGTAAGGATGCAATTGTACAAACTGATCAATGTCCTTAATGTTGTCAACGTCACCGAACAGCCACATGTGCATTATGAAATGGCGCTTATCAAGGTCAACGCCTCTGGCCAAACACGCGGCGAGATTATGCAATTGGTAGACATTTATCGTGGCAATATCGTCGATGTCAATTTGGATTCTGTCATAATTCGCATTGTAGCGAAAGAAGACCGTGTCAATGCACTTTTGCATCTCTTAAACCAATTCGGCATAATCGAAATGGTGCGTACCGGTCGCCTTGCGATGGTGCGCGGCAGCGAAAAAGGGTGGCAGCCCGAACTCGAACCTATGATGCATACAAACGGACATCAAAATTAAAAGTAAAAAGTGGCAAAGTTGCAGAGTTGCAAAGTAAAAGACCTTGCAACTCTGCCACCTTTAAACTCTGCAACTTTACCCTACAAGGAGATTTATTTTGGCAAATATTTATTATGATCAAGATGCAGACCTCGGTTTGCTGGATGGCAAGACTGTCGCAATTATTGGTTACGGCAGCCAGGGGCATGCACATGCATTGAACCTCAAAGATTCAGGTGTAAATGTTGTAGTTGGCCTTTACGAAGGCAGTACATCATGGCCGAAAGCGGAAGCCGAAGGGTTGACGGTTATGACAGTCGCAGATGCAACCAAAGCGGCTGATGTCGTTATGATTTTGGCTCCAGACACCCGTCAGTCACAGATTTATCACGAATCAATCGCCCCCAACTTACGCCCCGGCCAAACTTTGATGTTTAGCCACGGGTTTAACATCCGCTACAGCCAAATTTTGCCACCAGAATTTGTCGATGTGAGCATGGTCGCACCCAAGGCACCTGGGCATCGTGTACGTGAGGTCTTTATTGATGGTGTGGGTACACCTGGATTGGTAGCTATTCATCATGATGCTAGTGGAAACGCAATGGCTAATGCATTGGCCTATGCGAAGGGCATCGGCTGCACGCGTGCGGGAACCATCGAAACAACTTTCACGGAAGAAACTGAGACAGATCTCTTTGGTGAACAAGCGGTTTTGTGCGGTGGTGTGAGTGCATTGGTTCAAGCTGGTTTTGATACATTAGTCGAAGCAGGTTATCAACCAGAAATTGCTTACTTCGAATGTTTGCATGAACTTAAGTTGATCGTGGATTTGATGTATCAGGGTGGTTTAAGTTATATGCGTTATAGTGTCAGCGATACGGCCGAATACGGCGATTATACCGCTGGCCCCAAAATCATCACTGAAGATACGAAAAAAGCAATGCAACAAATTTTGGCCGACATTCAATCTGGTGCTTTCGCTGAAGAATGGATTGATGAAAATGCAACGGGCCGCCATAATTTCAATCAACAACGTGTAAACGGCCGTTCCTCAAATATCGAAGACGTCGGCAAAGATTTGCGTAAAATGATGCCCTGGCTAAATGCCAAGGTAGTCGAATAAAAAAGCTAGTCAGCCAGTCAGTATATCAGCAAACACGCTGATAGCTGACTGGTTAATTAGCCAACACAGGAGCAAAAAAAATGGACAAAGATGGGGTTCGCAAGCAAAAAGAAACCGTAGTGATTTTTGATACGACATTACGTGATGGGGAACAATCTCCAGGTGCCACACTTAATGTGGACGAAAAAATTGAGATCGCTCGGCAGCTTTCCCGCCTTGGTGTGGACATATGCGAAGCAGGCTTCCCCATCGCTTCTCCCGGTGATTTTGAAGCGGTGCGACGGATAGCTGAAGAAGTCGGCCCGCTTACCGAAGGACGTAAAAGCGGCCAACCGATGGTCATCACTGGGCTGGCACGCGCCAACAAACAAGATATCAAACGTGCTTATGAAGCCGTTCAGGTGGCGCCGCGCCACCGCATCCATACCTTTTTAGCCACCAGCGATATTCACCTCAAACATAAGCTAAAAATGGATCGTGAAGAATGTATCGATCAGGTCATTGAATCAGTCAAATACGCCAAAAGTTTTTGTGAGGACATCGAGTTTTCACCAGAAGATGCCGGTCGTTCAGACCCAGAATTTTTGGTGCAAGTGTTAGAACAAGCCATCAAAGCCGGTGCCACAACGTTGAATATTCCAGATACAGTCGGTTACACCACGCCGGAAGAGTTTGGCTGGTTGATTAAATATCTCATTGATCATACACCCGGTGCAGAAACCGTCATCTGGTCAACCCATTGCCATAACGATCTAGGATTAGCGACAGCCAATACGTTGGCTGGTGTCAATGCTGGGGCGCGTCAAGTCGAAGTCACACTCAATGGCATTGGCGAAAGGGCTGGCAACACATCGCTAGAAGAAGTTGTCATGGCGATTGAAACCCGTCCACAAAAATATGATGTCAAAACCAACATCGACACAACCCAAATCACACGCACCAGTCATATGGTAGCCACATACACCGGCATGATTGTGCAAGCCAACAAAGCCATTGTGGGCGCGAATGCCTTTACTCATGAAGCGGGCATCCATCAAGACGGCATGCTCAAAAATCAACAAACATATGAGATGATGCGTCCTCAAACCGTCGGGTTACATGCCTCACGATTGGTC